>NZ_WNXE01000520.1:0-1130 GCF_010993615.1 Arhodomonas sp. KWT
GATGAGGTGGGCAAGGCCGTTGGGGTCACCGGAGAAGCCCCGGGCGATGAAGCCCGCGCCGGCGCTGAGCGCCAGCTCCAGCGGCCGGAGCGCCGGGATATGCGTGCCCTCCGGGGTGAGCTTGCTGCCTTCCCAGTCCGCCTCCGTGGTCGGCGAGGCCTGGCCCTTGGTCATTCCGTAGACGGCATTGTCCATGACGACGTAGGTCAGGTTGGCGTTGCGGCGGCAGGCGTGCAGGAAGTGGTTGCCGCCGATGGAGAAGCCGTCGCCGTCACCACCCATGGCGAGCACGGTCAGCTCCGGGCGCGAGACCGCCAGTCCGGTGGCCACCGGCAGGGCCCGCCCGTGGACGCCGTGGAAGCCGTAGACCGCGGCGTACGCGGGCAGCCGCGCCGAGCAGCCGATCCCGGAGATGAAGGCCACCTCCTCCGGCGCCAGCGACAGCCCCGACAGCGCCTTGGTCATGGCGTTGAGGACACCGAAATCGCCGCAGCCGGGGCACCACACCGGCTTGACGCCGGACTTGAAATCCTTGGGCCTGAATTCGCACGTGCTCATCACGCCGCCTCCCGCTTCGCCAGCTCCCGCAGCTCGGTGACGATCTCGCCCGGGCGCATGGGCAGCGGCCCGGGCCGGTGGAACGCCACCAGCTCCGCGCTGATGTCGTAGTGGCCCCGCAGGTACGCGAGGAACTGTCCGCCGTGGTTCTGCTCGACCACCAGGGCCCGCTCCACCCCGGCCAGTGCCCGGGCCATGTCCGCCGGGCGTGTCGGCGCGAGCAGCCGTACGGAGATCAGCCGCACGTCGATCCCGTCGGCGGCGAGCCGGTCGACGGCCTCGCGTGCCGCCGCGG
Source organism: Arhodomonas sp. KWT (assembly GCF_010993615.1). Classification (NCBI taxonomy): domain Bacteria; kingdom Pseudomonadati; phylum Pseudomonadota; class Gammaproteobacteria; order Chromatiales; family Ectothiorhodospiraceae; genus Arhodomonas; species Arhodomonas sp. KWT. Next base: position 854 of record NZ_WNXE01000520.1, read on the forward strand.
TGATCGACCCCCAGGTGATCACGGCGAGTACGCCGTCGCCCTCGATGTCCGCCCAGTAGTCGCCGTAGCCGTGGCGTTCCAGCTTGTCCCGGCGCTTGTCGAGCTGGGCCTGGTGGTGAGCGGCCTGGGACGAGGGGGTGCCGGTCTCGCCGTGTTCGAGGCCGTCGGCGGTGTAGGCGCCGCCGGGCATACCGGGCAGGCTCATGGGGGAGACGCCGTCCTCGGTGACGCGGTAGCGGCGGTAGTCGTTCGCCTCGCCTTCCGAGGGGGTGCGCCG
>NZ_WNXE01000521.1:0-1128 GCF_010993615.1 Arhodomonas sp. KWT
ATGCGACCGTGGCTGGAGGGGCTGGCCGGGAACCCGGCGAGTGCCCACGCGGTGGGCCGGCATGCCGCCGCCGCGGTGGCGCAGGCCCGTGCCCGGGTCGCCGGGGCCCTGGGGGCGTCGGCCGACGAGATCGTGTGGACCTCCGGGGCGACCGAGGCCGACAACCTCGCGATCAAGGGGGCGGCGCGTCACCAGCACGCGCGCGGACGCGGTGATCATCTCGTCACCCTGGCCACCGAGCACCGCGCGGTGCTGGCGAGCTGTGAGGCCCTGGAGCGCGAGGGGTTCACGGTGACGCGGGTGCCGCCGGAGTCGGACGGCGGCGTGAGCGCCGGGGCGCTCGCCGCCGCGCTGACCGCGCGCACGGTCCTGGTGTCGGTGTCCGCGGTGAACAACGAGACCGGCGTGATCCCCGACCTGGCGGCCATCGCCGAACGGGTGAAGGGGCACGGCGCGCTGCTGCATGTCGATGCGGCCCAGGCCCTCGGCCGGGTGTCGCTGGACGTCTCCGGGCTGCCTGCCGACCTGGTCTCGCTTTCGGCCCACAAGTGCTATGGCCCCCAGGGCGTGGGGGCGCTGTATGTCCGTCGTCGCCCGCGGGTCCGGCTCATGCCGCTGCTCCATGGCGGCGGCCAGGAGGGTGGTCTGCGGCCGGGCACGGTGCCCGTGGCGCAGGTGGTGGGCATGGGTGCGGCGGTGGCGCGGTGCGTGCGCAACGCGGCCCGGGACGGCCGTCACCTGGAGGCGCTGCGGGGTCGCCTGCTTGCCGGCCTGGCCGAGATCGGCGGTGTGATCCTCAACGGGCGTCGGGATGGTTCGCCGCATATCGTCAATGTCTCGTTTCCCGGGGTGCATGGCGCCGCGCTTGCCGGCCTGCTCGACGGCCTGGCGGTCTCCGCGGGCTCGGCCTGTGCGGCGGCCGTGCCGGCGCCGTCCCACGTGCTGCGCGCCATGGGCCGGCCGGATGCCCTGGCCCACGCCTCGCTGCGCCTCAGCCTGGGTGGGCCGACCACTGCCGGGGAGGTCGATCGGGCGGTGGCGGTGATCGGTACTGCGGTGGGGCATCTGCGCGGCTTCTCACCGGTGTGGCAACGCCTCGCCGCCGGCGAGACGATCCAGTCGGTCTAC
>NZ_WNXE01000522.1:0-1127 GCF_010993615.1 Arhodomonas sp. KWT
GAGCATGCGGAAACGCTGGTGAACGGCGACCCGGACGACGAGGGCATTATGGCGGTCGCCGAGGCCCTGCTGTCGGTCGAGGCCGCCCTGCGCCATTTCGCCGAGGGGCATGCCGACGACGCCGAGCCCGGCGAGGCGAGCGGTTTCCAGGCGGAGTACGAGTCCGTCCATGATCAGGCCCTCGAAGAGGCCAGGCGTGAGATGGCCCGGATCCGCGAGGCCATCGTCCGCGACCTCGAGGCCGGCCAGGGTGAGGAGGCGGAGGCGTCCCTCGCCGCCAGCTTCCATTCCCTGCAGGGCGTCGGCCGGTTTCTGTCGATGTCCCGGTTCAGTGAGCTCGTCGGGGACGCCGCGCGGGTCACCGCCGGCGTTCTCCGGACGCCGGGACCGGTGGACGACACCACCCTGGATGACATGGCCGACGCCATAACCAGTCTCGAGTACTATCTGGAAGCGGTGAGCGAGGGGCGACACGAGGTCGAGCCGATCCTGGACATGGCGGCGTCGGTGCTCGAGCGACTGGTGCCGATCTATGCCGTGGCCGAAGAGCCTGACGGGCCGGTGGAGGGCGGGGATACGGCGCCGGAAGAGGACGCTGGTGCGGACGGTGCTGCGCCGCCCGCGGATGAACAGCCCCTCCTCGATCTCGGAGACGCCGTGTTCGAGGGCGTGTCCGCGGACACGCCGGCGGAGGTGTCGGCGCCGGCGGAGCCGCCGCCGGAACTCGATTCCTCGCTGGAAACGGACGCCGAGGGGGCCGCGAATGCCGGTGCCGGCGGGGATCAGGCCGCGGCGCAGAGCGCCCCCGCGATCGATTTCGCGAGCAAGCGGGGGCGCGTCGACCATGACGTTCCCGTGCGTGCCGCGGAGCCGGATCCAGAGATCCTGGAGATCTTCATGGAGGAGGTCGGGGAGGTCCTGGAGACGCTCAACGAGTGCTTCCCGGCCTGGCGCGGCAATCCGGACGACCGCGACTCACTCCTGACGACGCGGCGGATGTTCCATACCCTCAAGGGCAGTGGTCGCCTGGCCGGTGCGTTGCTCCTCGGCGAGCTGGCGTGGTCGGTGGAGAACCTTCTCAACCGTATTCTCGACGGCAGCCGTGACGCCACGTCGCCCGTATTCGA
>NZ_WNXE01000523.1:0-1125 GCF_010993615.1 Arhodomonas sp. KWT
GGGCCCTGGTCGGTGCACGCTTTGCCGACCTCGACGGCAGCGACGAGGGGGCCGCGTACGTCTTCGGGCGCACGGGTGAAGGCTGGAGCGAGATCGCGAAGCTGACCGCACCGGAACCGGCGGATCGCGACCAGTTCGGGCACGCCGTCGCCCTGGCGGGGGACATTGCGGTGGTGGGCGCGCCGCGTGTCGACGAGCCCGGGCGGGACAGCGGTGCCGTCTGGACGTTTGCTCCGGGCGACGACGGGTGGCGCCTGAGCACCCGGCTGTCGCCGTCGGCGCCGGACACCTATGACGAGTTCGGCTCCGCCGTTGCGGCCGGCCAGGGTGCCGTCGTCGTCGGTGCACCGCAGGACATCCCGGCGGATGCCGACGGTGAGGTCGTTACCGGCACGGCGACGCTGTTTCCGGCAGTGCACTAGCTCCGAGGCGATTTGCCGGCAGGAAACGCGCTGCGGCATGCGTGTCGCAGTGCGTCGGGAATAGCCTGCAAGGCACTGGATATAAAGGGCTCCATATGCCCTTCGCAAATGGGTCTGTCGCCCCGTATCGCCCGTACGAGCCGTAGGGCGGCGATCACGGCGTGTTGTCGGCGCGACTGCGTCGTACCGGCCAGACCTCCAGCACACCCGCGCACAGCACCAGGGCGCCACCGGCGATCTCCTGCGCCCCCAGCAGCTCGCCGGCGATCAGCGCCGCCGAGATCAGGCCGACCAGCACCTCCGACATCAGCAGGATGCCCACCCGGGCGGGCTCCAGCCGGGCCGCCGCCCACATCAGGCAGGCCATCGACAGCCCCCACCAGATGCCGCCGGTGACGAGGGCCCAGCCGAGCGCGGGGGCCGCGGCGCTCGCCGACAGTCGCGGCAGGGGCGCAAGGGCCGGTGCGAGAACGGCGGCACCGATACAGGCGCCGAGGGCGAAGACGAAGGCAGACTTGCCCGGTGCCACCGCCGGGCGGGAGCGGATCCCCGTGGTGGCGATGGCCCAGAGCAGCCCGGAGGTCAGCCCGAGCCAGTCGCCGAGGCCGTGCGGGAGCGGGACGGCACCGTCTGCACCCAGCACGAGGGCTAGTCCGGCCAGACCCACGACGATGGCGACGAGGCGCGGCCATGGTGTCGGCCA
>NZ_WNXE01000524.1:0-1125 GCF_010993615.1 Arhodomonas sp. KWT
TTTGACGGATGCGGCACGTGCCGCGGCTTGCGGCCATGTTATGGTGACGCGGCTTCCGGGCGGGCACAACGGCACCCGGTCACCGTGCCCGGCAGCGCAACCGAACACCGAACTGGCATGAAACATGGCGTCATTTCCCGGCTCCCGGCGTCCTTCGCGGCGCATTCGTATCGCGGCCTACCTGACTCTTGCCTCCCTCGCGGGACTCTTCGCGGCGCACCGGCTGCTCGATCACGCCGATGCCCGGGCGACGGTCGGGGATACGGAAACGGTCCTGGCGACAGAGCCGGAGCCTTTCACCGCTGAAGACGGGGATGCCGGTACGCCGGAGCCCGCCATGGCCCCGGTGGATGCGGGGCCGTTGAGCGGTGATCCCCCGCCGCCGCTGGCGGAGATGCGCGTTACGGAGACACCCCGATGGTCCGATTACCGTGTCCAGCCGGGGGATACCCTCTCGGCGCTGTTCGAGCGCGCCGGCTTCGGGGCCGGCGTACTCGTACGGGTCCTGGACGACGGTCTCGCGAAACGGACCATGGCCACGCTTCATCCCGGGGATCAGGTCTCGTTCCATACCACCCCGTCGGGCGACTTTGCAGGGCTGCGCTACGAGCCCGGGCCGGAGCGCACGCTGGTGGTGACGGCCGGGGCGAACGGCGTCGATGCGCATATCGAGCAGGCCCCGGTGCACTATGCCGTGCGTGTCGCGGCCGGCCAGGTCAATGGATCGCTGTCCGGGGCCATGGCCGGTGCCGGGGTGCCGGCCGGCGTCGCCGCCGTGTTCACGAAGATCTTCCACTGGAAGGTCGATTTCCGCCGGGATCTCCGGCGCGGGGCGCGTTTCTCCGTCGCCTACGTGGAGCGCAGCGCCCGTGGCCGGCGAATCGGCACCGGGCCCGTCCTCGCCGCCCGCCTGACCAACCGCGGCCACACGCTGGAGGCCTATCGGTACGAGGATGATGCCGGGGACATCCACTACTACGACGACGACGGCGAGTCGCTGTCGCCGTCGCTGCTGCGCACGCCGGTGAACTATACCCGGGTCAGCTCACCGTTCACCGAGCGGCGCTGGCATCCGACCCTGCACATTTATCGCCCCCATCACGGGGTGGACCTCGCCGCGCCCAT
>NZ_WNXE01000525.1:0-1119 GCF_010993615.1 Arhodomonas sp. KWT
TCTCCCACAAGAGCGACGTCGGCGGCGTCGCCCTGGACGTGGCGGACGCCGACGAGGTCCGCGATGCCGCCGAGAGCATCCTCACCCGGGTGCGCCGGCACAAGCCCGACGCGCGGCTGGAGGGGTTCACGATCCAGCCCATGATCATCCGCTCCGACGCCCTGGAGCTCATCGCCGGCGTCACGGAGGACGACCAGTTCGGGCCGGTGGTGCTCTTCGGCCAGGGCGGCACGGCGGTGGAGGTGATCCGCGACCAGGCCCTGGGCCTGCCGCCGCTGAACATGAAGCTTGCCTACGACATGATGGAGCGCACCCGCATCGACCGGCAGCTCCGGGGCTACCGCGGGGTGCCCGCCGCCGACCGCGACGCCATCGCCCTCACCCTGGTGCGGCTCTCGCAGATCGTCGCCGACCTCGGCGAGGTGGCCGAGCTGGACATCAACCCGCTGCTCGCCGACCATCGCGGGGTGATGGCGCTGGACGCCCGCGTGCGCGTGGGCCGGGGCAGCGGCAGCGGGACCGGCCGGCTCGCCATCCGCCCCTACCCCCGGGAGCTGGAGGAGACCATCCCCGGGGAGGACGGCCACGAGCTGCGCCTGCGCCCGATCACCCCGGAGGACGAGATGCCCCTGCGCGACGCCTTCGCCCGGCTGAGCCCGGAGGAGGTGCGCCTGCGTTTCTTCATGCCCATGAAGCGCATGACGCACATGCAGGCCGCGCGCTTCACCCAGATCGATTACGACCGGGACATGGCGCTGGTGCTCACCGAGCCCGGCATGCCCGGGCACGCCACCATCCACGGCGTCGTCCACATCAACGCCGACCCGGACAACACCCGCGCCGAATACGCCATCATCATCCACCGCTCGCTGACCGGCCGCGGGCTGGGCCGGCTGATGATGGAACGGATCATCGCGTACGCCCGCAGCCGCGGCATCCAGGAGATCTTCGGCGACGTGCTCCGGGAGAACCAGATCATGCTGCGCCTGTGCCAGGAGCTCGGTTTCCGGCGCCGCGCCCACCCCGACGAGCCCGACGTGGTCCGCGTGACCCTCGACCTGCGCGAGCACGCCGACACCCCGCCGGAGCCCGCGTAGCGCCGGGACATCCATCCCGTAG
>NZ_WNXE01000526.1:0-1116 GCF_010993615.1 Arhodomonas sp. KWT
GCTAATCAACGCGGACACGGATTGTTGTAGGTGGAACTCGGTGACGTCGGACTCGGCCTTCAGCGTGCCGAAAAACGACTCTACATGGGCGTTGTCGTAGCAGTACGCCCGACGGCTCATGCTCTGCGTCAGGCGATGGCGGTCCAACAGGGCCTTGAAGTCGTTGGCCGCGTATTCGATTCCCTGGTCAGAGTGGAACAGCGCCCCACGACGCGGGCGATGGTGTTGCAGGGCATGGGTGAGTGCCGCACAGGTCAGCTCTGCTGTGCGCTGCTGCGATGTGGCCCAGCCAAGGATCTGTCGGGTGTATTGGTCCATCACCACCGCGAGAAACAGCCAGCCGCGTTGTGTGTGGATATACGTGTAGTCACCGACCCAGACCTCGCCGCGACGCCTCGCCGGCCCCCGCTCCAACAACCGATTCGGCACCTGGTAGTGTGCCGCCCGTCCCGGGCGCGGCTTGAAGCGTTTGGCCTGACGGGCAACCAGGCCGTTCTCGCGCATCAGCCGTGCGACGCGATGGCGACCGCAGGGGTGGCCCATGGCATCCAATGCCTGTTTGATGCGGGGGCTGCCATAAATCCCACGATTGGCGAAGAACGCCTGGCGGATCGGCTTGAGCAACAGCGCATCTTCGATCGCGTGGACACTCGGCATCCGCCGCGCCCACTCGTAGAAGCTGCTGCGCGGCACACCCAGCGCGTCACACAGGCGCTTCACCGAGAAGCGCCCCCGCTGCTCGGCTATGAATCGGTATCTCCCGGTCGGCGTTGTCAGAAAAAACGCCGCGCTTCCTTGAGGATCTCGTTCTCCTCGTTGAGCTTACGGTTATCGCGCTCCAACTGCCGGATCTGCCGGCGCAGCTCCGCGGCTTCCGCGCCGCTGCCCTTGGAAGGCTTTGCCATGAGTCGACCCTCGCGGTATTCCTTCTTCCAGCGTGACAGCATGAACGGGTGGATGCCCAGCTGCGCAGCCACATCCTGGATCTGGATGTCCGGTTGCAGCGCCAGCTCAACGGCTTCAACCTTGAACATGTCGTCGTAGCGGCGGTATTTCATGGATCACCTCATCAATTGCAGAAACGAAGAGGTGTCCAATTCAGCCGGGCAAGGTCAC
>NZ_WNXE01000527.1:0-1115 GCF_010993615.1 Arhodomonas sp. KWT
CCGGCCGGGCTACCGCCGGCCGGTCTGGGCGTTGCCTTCGCCGCCTTCCGGCAGGGTGATGTTGAGCTCGAGGACGTCGCAGTTGCCCTCGTGCTCGACCTCCATGCGAACGGCGTCGTCGCTCACCTGCACATACTTGCGGATGACCGAGAGCAGTTCCTCCTGGAGCTTGGGCAGGTAATCCGGCCCGCCGCGCCCGGAGCGCTCGCGGGCAACGATGATCTGCAGCCGCTCCTTGGCCACGGAGGCCGAGCGGCGCTTCTCGGAGCGGAAATAGTCCAGGAAGCTCATTGCCTCAACCCCCGAAAATCCGTCCGAACAGACCCTTCTTCTCCGTGAGGAAGCGGTGTTCGCGTTCCTCGCCCAGGAAGCGTGCCACCGCATCGTCGTACGCCTGGCCAGCATCGGTGCGGTCCTCGAGGATGACCGGCACGCCCGCGTTGGAGGCGTTGAGCACGGCGGTGGACTCGGGGATGACGCCGAGCAGGTCGATCGCCAGGATCTCGCGCACGTCCTCGACGCTGAGCATCTCGCCCTTGCCGACCCTGGAGGGGGCATAACGGGTGATGAGCAGGTGCTCGCCCACCGGCTCCTTGCCCTGTTCCGCACGGCGGGTCTTGCTGGCAAGCAGCCCGAGCACCCGGTCGGAGTCGCGCACCGAGGAGACCTCGGGATTGGTCACCACCAGGGCCTCGTCGGCGAAGTACATCGCGAGGTTCGCCCCGCGCTCGATGCCCGCGGGCGAGTCGCAGACGATGTAGTCGAACTGCTCCGAGAGCGTGTCCAGCACCTGCTCCACGCCCTCCTGGGTCAGGGCGTCCTTGTCCCGCGTCTGGGAGGCGGGAAGGATGTAGAGATCCTCGACGCGCTTGTCGCGGATCAGTGCCTGGTTGAGGTTCGCCTCGCCGTTGATGACGTTGACGAAGTCATAGACCACGCGGCGCTCGCAGCCCATGATCAGGTCCAGATTGCGCAGGCCGACGTCGAAGTCGACGACCACGGTCTTGTAGCCGCGACGGGCGAGCCCCGCGGCGAAGGCGGCGCTGGTGGTGGTCTTGCCGACCCCGCCCTTGCCGGATGTCACGACGAGAATCTTCGCCACGCTGAAACCTCCT
>NZ_WNXE01000528.1:0-1114 GCF_010993615.1 Arhodomonas sp. KWT
GAGGTGCGGATGGACGAGCTCGCCGCGGAGTGCGGGCTCTCGCGGGCGCACTTCTTCGCCCTGTTCAAGAAGGGCACCGGCATGACGCCCCACATGGTGCTCAACATGATCCGCATGAAGAAGGCCTGCGAGTGGCTGGCGACCTCGCGCACGGGCACGCTCGGCAACCTCTCGGATTCGCTGGGCTTCTCGGAGCAGGGGCACTTCACGCGTTTCTTCCGCAACCACCTGGGCGCCGCCCCGAGCCAGTACCAGCGGGTGGTGGACCGCTACGGCGCACAGATGCGCCAGCTGTGACCTTCCAGTGGGTCGTTTACCCGGGATCTGCCCGGAAGACTGGCGGTGCGAGCCGGACCACTCCGCCAGGAGGCCCGGGTGAACGGCCTTGCCCGTTGATCCGGGTCCCGGGTAGAGGGTGTCGGTTCGGGTCCGTCGTGCGCCGCAGGCGTGCGACATTCTGAACCGGTCCCGGCAGTCGCACACGGCCTCGCGGCCGTGCACGACCTATGTATGGACTCGCCCCTGGTATCAACCGCCGGCTGGTGGAAGGAACCCCGCCTGCACTTATGTATCAGGCCTCATCGAGGTGGCACAGTTCGCTGCGCCACGGCGGAGCGTCGCCAGCCGTCTTGCCTGCGGGTCCTCGGCGGCGAGGCGTTTGAGCCGCGCGAGCCGATCCCCCGGCACCCGATACGCCGCATCCAGCTCGGCGAGCAGCGCATGGAAGGCGCCATTGAGCCACTCGGGCGGACTGCCCCGTTCCTGTAGGTCGGTTGCTCCTGGCAACCGACAGGTGGGGCGCCGGCGGTCTCCCGGTCGGCGGCCGGGTCCGGGGCGCGACGTTGCGTGGGCGGTGTTCCGGCGGGATGACGTCTACGGCCTGTCGGCCGTGCACGATCCTGGATGTTGTCCGGGGGGTTTTTGCCAGTTTGCTTGCGGGTTATCGGGAAAACCTGACGACCTGCCGGCCGTTGTTTGCCCTGAACTCGTCTGTCGGGCAGCGCCACGCCTCATTGCCGGCGCCGGTGTGGCTCCGCCACGTGAGCGACATCATCGTGGCTGTCGGTTGCCAGGAGCAACCGACCTACCCGAGCTGCGGTGCTCGCACACGCGC
>NZ_WNXE01000529.1:0-1113 GCF_010993615.1 Arhodomonas sp. KWT
GGCGACCTCCTCGACTACCTGGCCAACGACCCGGACACCGGCGCGATCCTCCTCTACGTCGAGGCCATCACCGATGCCCGCAAGTTCATGTCCGCGGCCCGCGCGGCCTCGCGCATGAAGCCGGTTATCGTGGTGAAATCCGGCCGCCACGCCGAGGGCGCACGGGCGGCGGCCTCGCACACCGGCGCGCTGGCGGGCTCGGACAAGGTCTACGACGCCGCCTTCCGGCGCGCCGGCATGCTCCGGGTGGACACCCTCGGCGAGCTGTTCGCCGCGGTGGAGACACTGGCGCTGGCCCCCACCCCGAACGGCGACCGCCTCGCCATCCTCACCAACGGCGGCGGCATGGGCGTGCTCGCCACCGACGCCCTGATCGAGCGCGGCGGTCACCTCGCGGAGCTCTCCGAGGAGACCGTCGAGAAGCTCAACGAGCACCTGCCGGCGACCTGGTCCCGCGGCAACCCCGTGGACATCATCGGCGACGCCCCCGGCGAGCGCTACAGCCAGGCCCTGGAGACGCTGATGGCCGCCCGCGAGGTGGACGCGGTGCTCGCCCTCAACTGCCCCACCGCCATCGCCGACCCCGGCGAGGCGGCGGGGGCGATCGTCTTCACGCTCGGCCGCCACCGCCGGCGCGGGCGCAAGCCGGTGCTCACGAGCTGGGTGGGCGACTTCCTGGCGGTGCCGGCACGGCGGCAGTTCGCCGACGCGGGCATCCCCACGTACACCACCCCCGAGGGCGCCGTGCGGGCGTTCATGCACGTGGTCGAGTTCCACCACAACCAGCTCGCCCTGCTGGAGACACCGCCCTCCGTGCCCGAGAGCTTCACGCCGAACATCGAGCACGCCCGCTCGCTGGTCACCGCCGCGCGGGACGAGGGGCGCGAATGGCTCAGCGAGGCGGAGGCCAAGGAGCTGCTCGCCGCCTACGGCGTCCCCGTGGTGCCCACCCGCATCGCCCGCGACCCGGAGGACGCCGCCCGTGTGGCCGGGGACCTCGAGGGGCCGTTCGCAATCAAGATCCTCTCGCCGGACATCTCCCACAAGAGCGACGTCGGCGGCGTCGCCCTGGACGTGGCGGACGCCGACGAGGTCCGCGATGCCGCCGAGAGC
>NZ_WNXE01000052.1:0-2456 GCF_010993615.1 Arhodomonas sp. KWT
ACCTGTCGCGGCGCCCTGCAGAAGGCGGCCGGCGTGCGCGACGAGCTCGAGCGTTCCGCCGCCACCCTCAACGAGGTCACGGACGCCGCCGGCAACGGCATGGCCGCCCAGGAGGCGGATGCCGAGCAGCTCGCCACGGCGATGAACGAGATGGTCGCCACCGTTCAGGAGGTTGCCCACAACACCGCAACCGCAGCCGACGCGGCCGCGGAGGCGAGCCGCGAGACCAGCAACGGCCGCCGGGTGGTGGAATCGACGGTGGACGCCATCCAGGCCCTTGCCGGGGAGCTGGCGCACACGCGCAGCGCCGTGGAACGGCTCGCCAGCGAGTCCGACGACATCGCCGGCGTGCTCGAGGCCATCAACGGCATCGCCGAGCAGACCAACCTGCTGGCACTCAATGCCGCCATCGAGGCGGCCCGGGCCGGCGATCAGGGCCGGGGATTCGCGGTAGTCGCCGAGGAGGTCCGGCGGCTGTCGGCGAGCACCCAGGAATCCACCGAGCACATACGCACCATCACCGAGCGCTTCCAGTGCGGCGCCCGCGAGGCCACCGCGCGCATGGGCGAGAGCAGCAACCAGGCGGACAACGCCGTGAACCGCTCCGCCGAGGCCGGCGAGAGCCTCAACGCCATAACCCGCTCGGTGGACACCATCAGTGACATGGACACCCAGATCGCCAGCGCCGCCGAAGAGCAGGCGTCCACCGCGGAGGAGATCAATCGCGGGGTGGTGCGCATCCGGGACGTCGCCGGCGAGACCCGCGAGGGTGTCGAGCGGATCCGGGAGGCGGCACGACGCCAGCGGGGACTGGTCTCGGAGCTGGCCGACGAACTCGCGAAGCTACAATTCTAGGCGCGGTATCCCGCGGCCGTGGCGGAAGGACCCGCCCGCCATCCGGCGGGCGGTGCCGACCTCAGTCGCGGCGCTTGGCGGCCACCCGCAGGCGCAGGGCGTTGAGCTTGATGAAGCCCTCCGCGTCCTTCTGGTCGTAGGCGCCCGCGTCGTCCTCGAAGGTGGCGATACTGCCGTCGAAGAGACTGTCGGTCTCCGACTGGCGGCCCACCACGATGACGTTGCCCTTGTAGAGGCGGATCCGCACGACGCCGTTGACGGTGCGCTGGGTCTCATCGATCAGCGCCTGCATGGCGCGGCGCTCCGGGCTCCACCAGTAGCCGTTATAGATGGCCTCGGCGTACTTCGGCATGATCTCGTCCTTGAGGTGCGCGGACTCGCGGTCGAGAGTGATCGACTCGATCGCGCGGTGGGCGCGCAGCAGGATGGTGCCGCCGGGGGTCTCATAGCAGCCCCGGGACTTCATGCCGACGTAGCGGTTCTCGACGATGTCGATGCGGCCGACACCGTTCATGCCGCCGAGCTTGTTCAGCCGCGAGAGCAGCTCCGCCGGACTCAGGCGCTCGTCGTCGATGGCCACCGGATCACCGTTCTCGAAGGTGATGTCCAGCTCCATACCCTCGTCCGGGGCGCGCTCCGGGGCGACGCTCCAGCGCCACATGGACTCCTCGCTCGGCGTCCACGGGTCCTCCAGCACGCCACCCTCGTAGGAGATGTGCAGCAGGTTCGCGTCCATGGAGTACGGCGAGCCGCCGTCCTCGGTCTTGCCCTCGATCGGGATGCCGTGGCTTTCGGCGTACGCCAGCAGCCGCTCGCGGGAATTGAGGTCCCACTCGCGCCAGGGCGCGATCACCTTGATTCCGGGCTCCAGGCCGTAATAGCCGAGCTCGAAGCGCACCTGGTCGTTGCCCTTGCCGGTGGCGCCGTGGCAGACGGCGTCCGCGCCGGTCTCGCGGGCGATCTCGATCTGGCGCTTGGCGATGAGCGGGCGCGCGATGGAGGTGCCGAGCAGGTACTCGCCCTCGTAGAGCGCATTGGCGCGGAACATGGGGAAGACGAAGTCGCGGACGAACTCCTCGCGCAGGTCGTCGATATAGATCTCGTTGACACCGAAGCGCTCGGCCTTCTCGCGGGCGGGCTCGAGCTCCTCACCCTGGCCGAGATCGGCGGTGAACGTCACCACCTCGCAGTTGTAGGTATCCCGCAGCCATTGCAGGATCACGGAGGTGTCCAGCCCGCCGGAGTAGGCGAGCACGACCTTTTTCACGTCACTCATCGCGCAGTCGTCCCTAGAATCGCTGAACCTGAATCGGCCGTGCGCGCATCCCGCTCGCGCGCGTCCGCACCGTAAACCGGACATGATCGAACGCGCGCCGGGACAAATCAACCGCCCGCGTGTCTGTATACTGATACGGCCATTCGCACTGCCGCCTCTCAGCGAGCCCGACGGAGCTGACCTTGGAGACGATCACCCTCACCCGCCCCGACGACTGGCACCTGCACCTGCGCGACGGCGACGTGCTCGCCGATGTCGTCCCGGCCTCGGCACGGCAGTTCGGCCGCGCCATCATCATGCCCAACCTGACACCGCCGGTGACCGG
>NZ_WNXE01000052.1:2553-4180 GCF_010993615.1 Arhodomonas sp. KWT
GTCGGCGCGCTGGACCGGCTCGAGGGCTTCGCCAGCCACCACGGCGCCGACTTCTACGGCCTGCCGCGCAACGATTCGCGCATCCGCCTGGTGCGCGAGGACACGCCGGTGCCGGCGACGCTGCCGCTGGCGGGCGGGGAGATCGTGCCGCTGCGCGCCGGTGCCACGGTGGCCTGGCGGGTCGAGGACGCAGACGACGCCGGGTAGCCACGGAACGGCGACGGACGACGCCTGCGGGCGGTGCCGCCGGCCGTGTATGATGTTCCCCGCACCGGCGGTCCGCGCGCGGGCTGCCGAACTGCCACAGTGACTGGAGTGAGCCGCGAGCGTGAACGAGCCCGACTTCCCCGGCGAGGGTGACCGCCCCATCGCCAACCGATTCCGATCCTTTCTGCCCGTGGTCGTGGACATCGAGACGGGCGGCCTCAACGCGGCCACGGACGCCGTGCTCCAGATCGCCGCGGTGATCGTGCGCGCGGGTGAAGACGGCCGTCTCTACCCGGCGGAGACCCACACCACCCACGTCGAACCCTTCGAGGGCGCGAATCTCGACCCCAAGTCGCTGGAGTTCAACGGCATCGACCCGGATCATCCGCTGCGCATGGCCAAACCGGAGGACGAGGCGTTGCGCCAGATCTTCCGTCCGGTGCGCCAGGAGATCCGCGAGACCGGCTGTACCCGCGCCGTGCTGGTGGGGCACAACGCCTGGTTCGACCTCGGCTTCCTCAACGCCGCGGTCAAGCGCGTGGACGTCAAGCGCAACCCCTTCCATCCGTTCTCCTGCTTCGACACCGCGACCCTCGCCGGGCTGGCCTTCGGCCAGACCGTGCTCGCCCGCGCCGTGAAGGCCTCCGGCGAGGACTGGGACGGGCGCGAGGCCCACTCGGCGATCTACGACGCCGAGAAGACCGCGGAGCTGTTCTGCACCATCGTCAATCGCTGGGACGAGCTCAACGGCTTCCCGGACTACGCCGTCCTCGCCCGGCGCTGACACGGCAGCATGGCGATCGTCCCGGTGCGACGAAGGCCGCTTGTGAGCCGGGCCTGACAGGCGGATACTGACTCCTGCACCCACCCGGGACAGGGACCGGCCACCGCGCCACAGCCGGCGGCCGGACGGTCATTCGACTGTGTCTCCGGAGGCCATCATGGCAACACGTGAACGCACCCGCTCCCTCGTCGTGACGATCGCCCTCGCCGGTATGTTCGCCTCCGCCGGCAGCGCGGCGGCCGACCTCCCCTCCCGCGGCCCCGTGCCTTTCGCCACGTACGACAGTAACGGCGACGGGTTCATCAGCGAGGCGGAATTCGCCGCCGTGCGTGAGCGGCGCATGGCGCAACGCGACGAGACCGGCATGTCCGGGAGGCGCCGGGCGGCGAACGCACCGACGTTCTCGTCATTCGATCGCGACGGCGACGGCCGGCTGACACGGGAGGAGTTCCGTGCCGGCCAGCGCGTCCGCATGGAGGAGAAACGCGGCGGTGGCCAGGGGCCCGGCGCCGGCATGCAGGGCGGACGGCCCACGTTCGCGGATTTTGACCTGGACGGTGACGGACGTATCGGCAAGGCGGAGTTCAGCCGGGCCCGTGCGACCCGGATGGGCGAGCGGGCACAGGACGGCTACCC
>NZ_WNXE01000052.1:4280-6542 GCF_010993615.1 Arhodomonas sp. KWT
CGGGATGGGCGCTGGCGCGGTTACGCGTCCTTGGCGGTGGCCGACTCGACCGTCTTCTGCAGCTCGCCGGACTCGTACATCTCGAGGATGATGTCGCAGCCGCCGACGAGCTCGCCGTTGACGTAGAGCTGGGGGATGGTCGGCCAGTCACCGAACTCCTTGATGCCCTGACGGACCGCCTCGTCCTCGAGCACGTTGACGTAGGCGAACTCCTGACCGCAGCCGGCGAGCGCCTGGGACGCGCGCATGGAGAAGCCGCACTGCGGGAACTGCGGGGTGCCCTTCATGTAGAGGATGATCGGGTTGTCCTGCACCTGCTGACGGATGGTGTCCTGGATGTCGCTCATGCCTACTCCCTCGTCTGTCCGGGCGCCGGGGGGTGGGCCGCCCGTGAATGTAGCGCGCATTCTACCGCTATTGCCCCGGCCAATACACTGACCCCAAACGCGGTTTTAGTAACGCGGCCTCCCCTACCGGCGAGAAATCCGTTATCCTGCCGCGCCATGGACAAAGACCATCTGACTCAGACCACTTTCAAGTCCCTGGGACTCCACGAATCGCTGCTGACCGGCCTGGACGAGGCGGGGTTCACGCGCTGCATGCCCATCCAGGAGGCCACGCTGCCGCTGGCGCTCGCGGGCAAGGACGTCGCGGGCCAGGCACAGACCGGCACCGGCAAGTCCGCGGCCTTCCTGCTGGCGACCATGCACTACCTCATGACCACACCGGTGGCCGAGGGCAAATCCGGGCCGTGGGCGGCGATCCTCGCGCCGACGCGCGAGCTCGCACTGCAGATCCACCGGGACGCGGAGAAGCTCGGCTACTTCACGGGCATGGAGTTCGCCTGTATCTACGGCGGCACGGGCTACGACAAGCAGCGCCGCCAGCTCGAGGGCGGCGTGGACGTGCTCATCGGCACCCCCGGGCGGATCATCGACTTCTACAAGCAGCGGGTGTTCACCCTGGACAACGTGGAGGTCGCCGTCCTCGACGAGGCGGACCGCATGTTCGACATGGGCTTCATCTCGGACATCCGCTACCTCCTGCGGCGCATGCCCCCGCCGAACAAGCGCATCAACATGCTCTTCTCGGCGACGCTGTCCGAGCGCGTCAAGGAGCTCGCCTGGGAGCACATGAACGACCCGGAGACGGTGGAGATCGAGCCCGAGCAGATCACCGCCGAGAAGGTCAACCAGAAGCTCTACCACGTCGAGAACAACCAGAAGATCGGCCTGCTGCTCGGCGTGCTGCGCCACCAGGACGTCACCCGCACGATGGTGTTCGTCAACACCAAGCGGGCCGCCGAGCAGGTCACCGGCTACCTGCTGGGCAACGACATCAAGACCGCGGTGCTCTCCGGCGACATCCCCCAGAACAAGCGCGAGCAGCTGCTCGGCGAGTTCCAGAAGGGCGAGCTGCCGGTGCTGGTCGCCACAGACGTGGCCGCGCGCGGCCTGCACATCCCCGGCGTCTCCCACGTCGTCAACTACGACCTGCCGCAGGACGCCGAGGACTACGTCCACCGTATCGGGCGCACGGCCCGGGCCGGTGAGCGCGGCGACGCGATCAGCTTCGCCTGCGAGAGCTACGTCTACTCGCTGCCGGATATCGAGGCCTACATCGACCAGAAGATCCCCTCCGAGCTCGCCCCGCCGGAGCTCATCGTCGAGGACATCAAGCCGCCCAAGCGGGTGAGTTCGCCGCGCCGCGGCAACGGCCGCCCGCCGCAGCGCAACAACCGCCGCGGCGGTGGCGGTGGCGGTGGTGGCGGCGGCTCGCGCCGACGCTGACGGCGCCGGCGCCCGCGCCGGCGCGCTACAATGCCCCTTCGACGGGCCGCGCGCGGCGCGCGGCCGATCCAGGCAGACACCGGAGGCGGCGTGAACCAGAACACCGACACCACCCTGCTGGCCGAGGCCGAAATCCCCGTGCGCTGGGGCGACATGGACGCCCTCGGCCACGTGAACAACACCATCTACTTCCGCTACTTCGAGCAGGTCCGCATCGAGTGGCTGCAGCAGATCGGCGTCGGCGAGAGCGTCGGCGGCGGCACCGCACTGGGGCCGGTGGTGGTCAACGCCTTCTGCGAGTTCCGCCGCGCCATCGTCTACCCCGCCACGCTCAACGTGCGCATGTTCGGCGACACCCCCCGGCGCAGCAGCTTCGACACCCGCTACGAGATCCGCGACGCCGGCGACGGCGGGGTCGTCTACGCCACCGGCTCAGCCCGGGTGGTGTGGGTGGACCACCACGCGGGGCGTG
>NZ_WNXE01000052.1:6638-18761 GCF_010993615.1 Arhodomonas sp. KWT
GGCGACTGGCTCGCCGCCTACGCGGACTTCGACAGCACCGTGGCTGCACTGGAGCGCATGGCCGCACGGCTGTCCCGGCGCCGGGAAATGCTGCGCGGCGCCGGCCCCACCCTGACCGCCCTGTATCCGGCGCTGGAGGCGGATTTCCACGCGTTCTTCCCGGCGCTGGTGGATTTCGTCCGCGACGCCGGGAAACCCGGCGGGGTTCAGGACGGTCAACCAGTGGAGAGCGACCTCACCCGATAACATCGAGCACGGGAGCCACCATGACCGCAGGCCTGGCATCGCTACGCCTGGACAACCGGTTCGCCCGCCTGCCGGGCGAATTCCACACCCGCCTGGCACCCGGCGGACTGCCGGAGCCACGGGTACTGGCCGTGAGCCCGGAGACGGCGGCGCTGCTCGGCCTCGACCCCGGCGCCGTGGCCGCGGACGCCGACATCCTCGCGGGCAACGTCCCCCTGCCCGGCGGGGCCCCCCTGGCCATGGTCTACGCCGGCCACCAATTCGGGCAGTACGTACCCCGCCTCGGTGACGGCCGCGCCGTGCTGCTCGGCCAGGCCCGTGGCAACGACGGCCGGCTCTACGACCTCCACCTCAAGGGCGCCGGGCCCACCCCCTACTCCCGCGGCGCCGACGGACGCGCGGTGCTGCGCTCATGCCTGCGGGAGTTCCTCGCCAGCGAGGCGCTGCATCACCTGGGCATCCCCACCACCCGGGCGCTGGCGCTGGTGGGCACGTCGCTCGCCGTGCAGCGCGAACGCGTCGAGCCCGGCGCGGCGATGCTGCGCGTCTCCCGCGGGCACGTGCGCTTCGGACACTTCGAGTATTTCTACTACCGCGAACGCTTCGACGCCCTGCCCGTCCTGGCCGATCACGTCATCGCCGACGCCCACCCGGACCTCGTCGGCCACACCGCCCGGTACCGCCTCTGGCTGGAGCGGGTCGTCCGGGCGACGGCGTCACTGATCGCCCGCTGGCAGGCGGTGGGCTTCGTCCACGGGGTGATGAACACCGACAACATGTCCGTGCTCGGCGAGACCATCGATTACGGGCCGTTCGCGTTCATGGATGCGTTCAGCGACACCTTCACCCCGAACCACACCGACATGGGCGGGCGCTACAGCTACCGCATGCAGCCTGCCATCGGCGAGTGGAACGTCACCCAGCTGGTGCAGGCCTGCCTGCCGCTGCTCGCGGACACGCCGGAGGCGGCGGTGGAGATCGGCCGGGACATCGTCGCGGGCTACGAGGGCGCCTTCGACGCGGCCTGGCTCGAGGCCTTTACCGACAAGCTCGGCATCGCCGAGCCACAGGCCGGCGACGAGCGGCTGATCGGCGACCTGCTCGCCCGCATGGCCGACGGCGGTGCCGATTTCACCCGCACCTTCCGCGCCCTCGGCGAACTCCACTCGGCCACCGACGGCGGGGACGAGGACTTCCTGGACGAGTTCGCCGACCGCGACGCCGCAACGGAATGGCTCGGGCGCTGGCGTCGCCGGCTGGCAACGGAGGGGCGCAACGACGCCGCGCGCCGCCAGGCGATGCACGGCGTCAACCCGCGCTACGTGCTGCGCAGCTGGATGGCCCAGCAGGCCATCGACCGCGCGGAGGACGGCGACATGGGCGAGACGCAGCGCCTGCTCG
The DNA here is from genome assembly GCF_010993615.1 of Arhodomonas sp. KWT. Classification (NCBI taxonomy): domain Bacteria; kingdom Pseudomonadati; phylum Pseudomonadota; class Gammaproteobacteria; order Chromatiales; family Ectothiorhodospiraceae; genus Arhodomonas; species Arhodomonas sp. KWT. Next base: position 8,286 of record NZ_WNXE01000052.1, read on the forward strand.
ACTGCCTGCGCCGGCCGTTCGACGACCAACCGGGATACGCGGAATACGCGGCGCCGCCGCCGGACTGGGGACGGGGCATCGTGCTCTCGTGCTCCTCGTGAGCCGCGGACGGCTTGCATTCGCGCCGCCCGCCCCCAACGCTGAAGACATCGCCCAACGCCAAGAGAGAGTGACCATGCGATACGTGCTGTTCACCTGCCTGCTCACCGGACTGATCCTGTCCGCGCCGCTGGCCGCAGCGGAGGGCAGCGGCGCCGGCAACGGTGCGGAGACCACCATGGAGCAGGGCGGCGAATCCAACCTGGAGGCGCTGCAGCGCTACTCCGCGGAAAAGCGCGACCAGGCGGTGACCAAGGCCCATGAGCTCATGGACGCGCTGGACAAACGCATTGCGAACCTGCGCGAGCGCGCCGACGAGCAGTGGTCCGAGATGAGCGAGGCGACACGGGAGAAGACGCAGGCAAGCCTGCGCGCCCTGGAGGACGAGCGCGAGGACCTCGGCCGCGCGTTCGACCGCCTGGGCGAAAGCTCGGCGGAGACCTGGGACGACGTGAAGACGGGCTTCGTAGACAGCTACCGCCAGCTGCGCGAGCACTTCCAGGCGACCGAGAAGGAAACCCCCAAGCCCGACATGTCCCGGGAGTGACCGGCCTCGCCAGGCCGGAGTGCAGGCCCTACACTGGAGGGCCACCGATCACCTTCAGCTAGCGAACGGAGCACCATGCGCTATCTCAAACGATGCATCGGCCTGGCACTGATCCTCGTGGTCGGCGCGGCCCAGGCCCAGAGCGGGAGCGGCGGACTGCTGGACAACGGCGGCCGCGGCGGCGAGAGCGACTTCCTCAAACCCGCCGAGAACGGCGGCCAGACCGCGCAGCAGACCACCCAGGGCCAGCCGCAGGGCCAGCAGGGCGACTCGGAGAACGTCGAGCGCTTCGAGGACTGGGGCGTGCGCTGCGGACTCGGGGACAACGGCCCGCGCAACGGCTGCGAGATGTTCCAGGGCGTGACCCGCAGCGACAACGACAAGCTCGTCATGCGGGTGGCGGTGGCCTATCCACCCCAGGAGCAGGTCGACGGCCCCGTGGCGGTCTTCCAGCTGCCCCTGGGCATCCACCTGCCCCCGGGCGTGCAGATGAGCATCGACGGCGGCGAGCCGATCCGCTTCCCCGTACAGATCTGCTTCCAGGCGGGCTGCCGGGCGGACCTGCCACTCAAGGATGAGCTCCTCGCCAAGCTCAAGGGCGGCACCAAGGCCCAGGTCAGTATCCGCGTACCCAACGGCAAGACGGTCAACCTGCCGCTCTCGCTGATGGGCTTCACGGCGGCGCTCGACCGCATCAGCCCCTGAGCCCGCCCCGCGGCCCGGCCGCCGGCCGGGCCGCGAATGTTACAAATCGATGGCACCGGCGTTACCATACCCTCCCCTGAACAAGCCGGGATGGGAACGCACATGGCGCCGAACTTCTTCTCGCAGCTCTTCGGCAAATCCCCCGTGAGCCCCCTGCAGCGACACATGGCGGAGGTCAGCGCCTGTGTCGAGGAGCTCCCACCGTTCCTCGCCGCGGTCCGGGCCGGGGACTGGGCGACCGCCGAGGCCCATCAGCAGCGCATCGGCCGTATCGAGAGCGATGCGGACCGCCTCAAGCACGAGCTGCGCCTGCAGCTGCCCAAGGGCCTGATGCTACCCGTCGCCCGCCGCGACCTCCTCGAGGTCCTGGCCATGCAGGACAAGGTCGCCAACCGCGCCAAGGACATCGCCGGGCTGATCCTCGGCCGGCGCATGACCTTCCCCGAATCCGTCGCCGAGCCCATGGAGGCCTTCCTGCAGCGCTCCGTGGACGCCACCCGCCAGGCCCGCAAGGCCATCGACGAGCTCGACGACCTCTTCGAGACCGGCTTCCGCGGCCACGAGGTGGACATCGTCAACGGCATGCTCACCGAGCTCGACCGCATCGAGAGCGACACCGACCGCCTCCAGGTGACCACGCGGCGCGCCGTGTTCGCCCTGGAGGACGAGCTGCCGCCGGTCCACGTGATGTTCATCTACCGGATCATCGACTGGATCGGCAGCCTCGCCGACCGCTCCCAGCGGGTCGGCAGCCGGCTGCAGCTCATGCTCGCTCGATAGAAGAAACCAACTACCCGTTTTCTCTTTCCATCCCCGGGGGCCCAATGGAATTCGGTATCACACTGCTCGTGCTGGCGGCCGTGTTCGGACTGTTCATGGCGTGGGGCATCGGCGCCAACGACGTCGCCAACGCCATGGGCACATCGGTCGGGTCGCGCGCGATGACCATCGGCCAGGCGGTGGTCATCGCCGCCGTGTTCGAGTTCGCCGGCGCGCTGCTCGCCGGCGGCTCGGTGACTGACACGGTGCGCAAGGGCATCGTCAATCCGGCGGTGTTCGCCGATCACCCCCAGCTCCTGGTCTTCGGGATGCTCGCCGCCCTGCTCGCCGCGGCGGTATGGCTGCTGGTGGCCTCGTACTTCGGCTGGCCCGTGTCCACGACCCACTCCATCGTCGGCGCGGTGGTGGGCTTCGCCGCGGTGGGCGTCGGCCCGGACGCCGTGCAGTGGGGCAAAATCGTGTCCATCGCGGCGAGCTGGGTGGTCTCGCCACTGCTGTCAGGCACCATCGCGTTCCTGCTGTTCCTGTCCGTGCAACGGCTGATACTCGACTCGCACACGCCGCTCGCGAACGCCCGGCGCTACGTACCGGTGTACATGTTCGGCGTGGGCTTCGTGGTCGCACTGGTGACCATCACCAAGGGCCTCAAGCACGTGGGGGTCACCTTCCCGCCGACACTCGCGGTGCTGATCGCGGCCGCCGCCGGCATCGTCGTCACGCTCGTGGGCATTGCCGGTATCCGTCGTCTGGACATCGATCCGGACGCGGACCTCGACTTTCACTACACCAACGTCGAGCGGATCTTCGGCGTGCTCATGGTGATCACCGCCTGCGCCATGGCCTTCGCCCACGGCTCCAACGACGTCGCCAACGCCGTGGGACCGGTGGCGGCGGTGGTGAGCATCGTCACCAACAGCGGTGAGGTCGGCGCCAAGGCCAGCCTCAACGTGTGGATCCTGCTGCTCGGCGGGGGCGGCATCGTGATCGGCCTGATCACCTATGGCCAGCGCGTGATCCAGACCGTCGGCCAGGGCATCACCTCGCTGTCGCCGAGCCGCGGCTTCGCCGCCACCATCGCCGCGGCGACCACCGTGGTCCTCGCCTCCGGCACCGGACTGCCGATCTCGACGACCCACACGCTGGTGGGCGGCGTACTCGGCGTGGGCCTCGCCCGGGGCATGGCCGCGCTCAACCTGCGCATGATCGGCCACATCTTCATGTCCTGGATCGTCACCCTGCCCGCCGGCGCGATCCTCTCGGTGATGTTCTTCTACCTGCTCGAGGCGCTGCTCGGCTGAAGCCGCCGCCGGGCGGCGCGCTGGGCGGACCAGGTATCGGCAGTGTAGACCGCCAGACCCGTCCAGATTGCGGCGAAGGTGACGCCGTCGGCCCCGGTGAAAGGCTCGCCGAGTACGAGCACGCCGGTAAGCAGGTGCATGGTCGGCGTGATGTACTGGAACAGCCCCAGCGTCGCCAGCCGGAGGCGCTGCGCCGCCGCCGTGAACAGCACCAGCGGCACCACCGTCGCCGCGCCGGCCCCGATCAGCAATACGTCGATGACGGGCGAGGCGATGAACAGCTGCGCGCGTCCTTCGGCATACATCCAGGCCAGACCGATCAGCGCCGCGGGCAGGGCCATCAGCGTCTCCAGGAACAGGCCCGTGGCACTGTCGACGGCGAGCTGCTTGCGGATCAGCCCGTAACCGCCGAAGCAGCCGGCGAGCACCAGCGCGATCCAGGGCACCGAGCCGAAGGCGATCACGCGCAGGATCACGCCCGCCGCGGCCACACCGACCGCCAGCATCTGCCAGCGCCGCAGCCGCTCACCGAGGAACGCGAAACCGAGGAAGACATTGAGCAGCGGATTGATGTAATAGCCCAGGCTGCTCTCGAGCACGTGGCCGTTGGTGACGGCCCAGATGAACACCCCCCAGTTGGCGACGATGAGCGCGGTACTTGCCATCAGCGGCCGGCGCAGGTGCGGCTGCGCGAGCACCGCCCGCACCCGGGTCCAGCGTCCGGCGGCGGCGAGCACCAGCGCGAGCAGCACCGCCGCCCAGATCACGCGCTGCACCAGGATCTCCCAGGGCGAGACGCTGGGGCCGATGAGGTGGAAATACAGCGGCAGCAGCCCCCAGAGGCCGAACGCCCCCAGTGCCGCCGCGACGCCGCCGGCCGACGGGTGGGTATCGGACACGTCGCGATTCCTCGAGTGGATGTGGCGGGCGGTCTTCCGGCGTGCAGCAGGCACCGCCGTGGACGCCCCATGGACATGGAGCCGTCAGGATAGTTGCCCGGCGAACGTTTTGCGACCCCGCCAGCCTCCGTGGTCCCGACTTCGCGCCCCCATTCCCGTCGTCGGATAATCGCCTCCGGGGGCGGGACAAACGCGTCGATTTATCGTAGGATTCGCCGCGCCGCAGATCGATGCTTAACCCGGTCAGTCAGGCGGTTGGGCGAACACGCCCGGGCAGGGTCGGTAGACTGCGGCCGCCGCGGATGCACCAGTCAACCCAGGGGAACGATCCATGTCGATTACCGAGCGCGACCTCTACCTCCAGCAGTGGAAACAGGCCCAGGAGCTCGCCGAGCAGATGCTGCCGATGATCGGCCGCCTCTACCGCGATCGCGGTCTGGTCCTGCGCATCTACGGCCGCCCGCTCAACAACGTCAACACGGTCGACATCCTCAAGGCGCACCGCTTCGTCAAGCAGTACGAAGGCGAAGCGCTGGACATCCGCGACAGCTTCGCCGTACTGGAGGCGCTGACCGCCCTGCGCCTGGCCCCGGCACGACTGGACCTGGGCCGCCTCGCCGTCGCCTACGGCCGCCTCGAGGAGCCCCGTCCGGCGCTTACCGACTGGCTGCGCGAGGAGCTCGCCGACATCGTCGACCGCGAGGGCCCGCTGCTCAACGAACCCCAGGACGTCGTGCTCTACGGTTTCGGCCGCATCGGACGCCTGCTCGCCCGGCTGCTCATCGAGAAGACCGGCGCCGGCAACAAGATGCGCCTGCGCGCCGTCGTCGTACGCCCCAACAACAATGACGACGACCTCGACAAGCGCGCGAGCCTGCTGCGCCGCGACTCCGTACACGGCCCCTTCAACGGCTCGATCTTCACCGTGCCGGAAGAGAACGCCATCGTCGCGAACGGCAACTACATCAAGGTCATCTACGCCAACGACCCGGCGGAGATCGACTACACCGAGTACGGCATCAAGGACGCGCTGATCCTCGACAACACCGGCAAGTGGCGCGATGAGGCCGGCCTCTCCCGCCACCTCGAGGCCACCGGCGCCGGCCGCGTGCTCCTGACCGCGCCCGGCAAGGGCGATCTCAAGAACATCGTCTTCGGTGTGAATCACCGCGACATGGCCCCCGAGGACCGCATCCTCTCGGCGGCGAGCTGCACCACCAACGCCATCACCCCCGTGCTCAAGGTGATCAACGAGCGCTACGGTATCGAGTACGGTCACGTCGAGACGGTGCACGCCTACACCAACGACCAGAACCTCACCGACAACTACCACAAGGGCTCGCGCCGCGGCCGCAGCGCGCCGCTGAACATGGTTCTCACCGAGACCGGCGCGGCCAAGGCGGTGGCCAAGGCCCTGCCCGAGCTCTCCGGCAAGCTCACCGGCAACGCCATCCGCGTCCCCACCCCGAACGTGTCGCTCGCGGTGATGAACCTCACCCTCAACGACTCGGTGGACGAGGAGAGCCTGCGCGAATTCCTCCGCGACGCCGCGCTGTACTCGGACGTCGCCGAGCAGATCGACTACACCGCCTCCACCGAGGCAGTCTCCACCGATCTGGTCGGCTCGCGTCACGCCGGCGTCATCGACTCGGCCTCGCTGATCGCCCAGGACCGCCACTGCGTGGTCTACGTCTGGTACGACAACGAGATGGGCTACAGCTGCCAGGTCATGCGCATCGCCCAGGAGATGGCGGGCCTGCACTTCCCGCGCCTGCCGCGAAGCTGACCGCCGGCGGCGGGCGGCGCTGTTCCGGCGCCGCCCGCAGGCGCCCCGGGCTGGCGTCACCGATCACCGGCTTAGTAACCTGTGCGCATTACCGTCACCGGAGCGAGAGAGTCCCGCCATGAGCAACTCCCTGCGCGAGCAGATGCTGAAATCCGGGCTCGCCTCAGAAGAGGACGTCAAGCGGGTCGAGTCCCAGAAAAAGGGCAGGAAAAAGGGCCCAAAGAAGAAGAAATCCCAGCGCCAGGCCCCGAAGAGCGATGCCGCCTCCCACGCCGAGCTCTACGACCAGGCCAAGCGGGCCCGCGACCGCGACCTCAACCGTGAGCGTGAGGCCGAGCGCAAGCGTCAGGCGGACGAGAAGGCCGCGCGCAAAATGGTGCTCGACTCCGAGATCCGCCGCAGCGAGCGCGACGCGGACGTGGCATTCCATTTCACCCACGGTGAGCGCATCAAACGGCTGTACGTCACCGGCGCCCAGCAGACGCAGCTCGCCCGGGGCGAACTGGCTATCGCGCGCACCCGCGGGCACTACCGGCTGATCCCAGCGGAGGTCGCCGACCGGGTCGAGCCGGTGGCGCCGTTCCTGATCGCCTTCCGCGGCGGGCCCGTCGAGGGCGAGGACGATCCCGCCTACGAGGAGCACCCGATCCCGGACGACCTCATGTGGTAGTGCGCAGCGGCGCCACCCGGCGCAGTGACAGCCACGAATGCACCGCGATGGCGCCGAGCACGAGCACGGCCCCCGCGAGGGTCAGCGCCGGGGGCTCCTCGCCCACCGCGCCCCACACCCACACCGGGGCCAGCACGGTCTCGATGAGCAGGAACAGGCTCACCTCCGGGGACGGCAGATAGCGCGTGGACGTCATCAGCAGCACCGACGCCAGCGGCATCTGCGCGAGCCCCATGACCGCCAGCCAGCCGTAGCTCGACGCCGACAGCGTGAGCGGATCGGCGAACGGCCACGCGATCAGCCCCGCCACCACGCCCGAGCCGCAGGTCAGCGGGATACGCGGTACCGCCGGGCAGCGGCGGAGCACCGTGAACGCCCCGCCCAGCGAGACGCACAGCGCCATCGCCAGGGCGTCGCCGAGCAGTGTGCCGCCGCCGACGGAGCCGGAGAACACGACCGCCACGCCGGCGATGCTCACGACGATGGCCGCCAGGGTCCGCGGGCGAACGCGCTCGCCGAGGAACAGCCAGGAGAACAGCGCCGCGAAGAACGGCGCACAGCTCAGGATCACCACCGTGTTCGCCGCCCGGGTGAGGGAGACGGAGAGCACGAACAATGCGGTGTTCATGCCGTACAGCCCCGCCGCCGCCAGTGCCGCGAACACCTCCCGGCGGTTGGCCGGCCGCCAGCGCTCACGATGGACCAGCGCGAGCAGCCCCATCGACAACGCGATCCCCCAGCCGCGCCAGAACGCCACGTTCCAGCCGTCCGTCGCGGCGAGGCGCACGAGCACCGCGTCGAAGCTCAGCACCAGCGCCCCCGCGGCGGCGATCAGCATGCCCCGGCGGTGAACCGTGGTCGCGCTCTCCAATGCCCCCTCCCCTGATCCCTGAAACGAAGGCGGCAAGGATAGCCCACCGGGGCCGATCACGGTACCGTGCCGCGTCGGCTCACTCCGGCCAGATCCGCGCCAGGATGGCGTCGCGGTCCACCCCCGCGGGCAGGCACCCCAGGGTATAGCCGCCCCCTCCGCCGAGCCGGCTGGCGCAGAACGCCTCCGCCACCGGTGCCGGGGCGTGGCGCACGAGCAGGCTCGCCTGCAGCGCCAGGGCAAGCGCCCCGGTCGCCCGGCGGGCCGCCGCCGGGTCCTCGCGCACCGAGGCGAGCTCGCCCGGCAGCGCCTCGATCGCGGCGTCCAGGCGTGAGTCGGCGCCCCGGGCCAGTGCCAGTTCGGCGAGGAACGCCGCCTCCACCTCCGGATCGTCCACCAGCGCCCGGCGGACGTCGAGACAGATCACGTTGCCGGCCCCCTCCCAGATACCGTTCACCGGTGCCTCCCGGTAGAGACGCGCCAGCGGCCCGGTCTCCACATAACCGTTGCCGCCGAGACACTCCATGGCCTCGGCGATCACCGCCGGCGCGCGCTTGTTGGTCCAGTACTTCGCCGCCGCCGTGCCCAGGCGGGCGAGCCGGCGCTCGCCGGCCGCGTCGGCCGGGGCCTCGAACGCCGCGGCCAGACGCAGGACCATCGTCAGCCCCGCCTCAACCTCCAGGGCCAGATCGGCCAGGACCTCCCGCATCAGCGGCTGCTCGGCGAGCGTCGCACCGAACGCGCGCCGGGCCCGACAGAAATGCCACGCCTGGACCAGCGCCTGGCGCATCATGCCCACCGGCGCGGTGGCCGCGTCGAGGCGGGTCTGCTGCACCATTTCGATGATGGTGCGCACGCCCCGACCCGGTGGACCCACGCGGCGTGCCCAGGCATCGTCGTACTCGATCTCCGCGGAGGCGTTGCTACGGTTACCGCACTTGTCCTTGAGCCGCTGCAGCCGGATACCGTTGCGCGCGCCGTCCGGCCGCCAGCGGGGCACGAGAAAGCAGGTCAGCCCCTCGTCGGCCTGGGCCAGGGTGAGGAAGGCATCGGACATCGGCGCGGAGCAGAACCACTTGTGGCCGGTGAGCACGTATTCGCCGTCACCACCGGCGGCGACGGCACGGGTGGTGTTGGCGCGCACGTCCGAACCGCCCTGCTTCTCGGTCATGGCCATGCCGAAGGTCGCGCCGGCCTTCTCCCCCGCCGGCAGCGAACGGGCATCATAGCGGGTGCTCATCAGCCATGGCAGCCAGTCGTCGGCCACCGCCGGTTCGGCGAGCAACGCGGGCACGGCGGCGTGGGTCATCGTCACCGGACAGCACACGCCCTGCTCGGGCTGGGTGAAGAGGTACAGCCCGGCGACATGGGCGATGTGGCCACCCGCTGCATTCCGCCGCCATGCGACCCCGTGCAGGTCGTGGCCGATGGCGAGCGCCATGAGGGCGTGGTAGGCGGGATGATAGTGGACCTCATCCACACGACGGCCGCCGGTGTCGAAGGCGACGAGTTCCGGGGGATGGCGCTCAGCCTGCTGCGCCTGCTCGAACCAGTGTCCGCGGCCGGTCTCCTCGCCCAGCGCCGCGAGCCAGGAGGCCGTCCACTCCGGTGCCAGCCGGGTGACCTGCTCGCGCAGGGGCCGGTCCGTGGCCCACGCATCGTAGTCGTCCGGGGGAAACGGCTGGTTGTCGACCTCGTGGGTGCCGAGCCGGGTACGGGGACGGTGGAAACGCATGGCCGGCCTCCTGCCGCGGGGTAGTGATTATCGCTGCGGTCGGGGCGGGGCGGCGGCGCCGCCGGGCGCCCTCGGACCTGCAGATTCAGCGTAGCAGTCACCGGGCTCCCAGGTGGAAACTATACCGTCCAGTCGGTATAGTTCGGCGGTATCGTGATCGACAGAGGCAACGACGATGGGCGAACGGGATTCCACACGGGAACGTCTCCTCCTCGCCGCGGCGCGGCTTGTCCGGGAGCAGGGTGTACGCCATCTCACCCTGGCCGCCGTGGCCCGTGAGGCCGGCGTGAGCAAGGGCGGGCTGATCTATCACTTCCCGTCCAAGGAGGCGCTGCTCGGTGCCATGGTGGCGCACCTGCTCACCGTCACCGAGGCGGGCATTGACGCACACCGCGAAACCGATACCGGCGCCGGGAGCTGGACCCGCGGCTACCTCGCCACGTGCTCACCGCCGGAGCGCGGCGAGCACCCCGACAACCGCATGGCGGCCGCAGTCCTCGCCGCCGGCGCGGGCGCGCCGGCACTGCTCGACCCGATCCGCGAGCGCCAGCCGGCGTGGCGTGCGGCACTGGCGGACGACGGCATCGATGCCGTGGACGCCATGGTGGTGCGCCTGGCGGCGGACGGACTGTGGATGAACGACCTCTTCGCACTGCCGGCACTGGACGCAGACGAACGGGCCGCGGTCATGGCCCGGCTGGCGGCGATGACGGAGGCAGGGACATGAATGCTCTGATCTGGCTCACCATCGCGATCACCAGCGAGGTGATCGCTACCACCGCACTCAAGGCCTCCAACGGCTTCTCCCGTCTGGGTCCGTCGGTGATCGTCGTCGCGGGCTATGCCCTCGCCTTCGTGCTGCTGTCGATGAGCCTCAAACACCTGCCGGTGGGCTACGTCTACGCCCTATGGGCGGGGCTCGGGATGGTCGGCGTGGCGATCACCGGGGCCATGGTCTTCGGCGAGGCCTTTCCCCTCGCCAAGGCCGGCGGGATCGCCCTGATCGTCGCCGGCGTGGTGATGCTGAACCTGCCGGCGGCGAGGGGCTGACCCGCAATACAGCCCCCCGCCGCGACAGCCCGGCCG
>NZ_WNXE01000530.1:0-1111 GCF_010993615.1 Arhodomonas sp. KWT
GGGTATACCAGGGATTGGTGGCACCGGCGCCCCGGGATCCGGTGGCTCACGGCAATACCTCTCCGCCGTGGGCCACCGCCGCTCCCGGCAGCGCCGGCGCTACCGGGCGCTTCCCGCGGGTGGACGGTCAGAACTGGTAGAAAAGGCGTAAGCGGTTGTCGTAGAAGCGCTCGGCGCCGTCGAAGTCGGTGATGCCGAGCACGTTCTGAACCTTGAGCCCCTCCAGCTGCGGGCTGAATGCCCCCAGGTCGAAGGTGATCCCGGTATCCCAGCCCCAGCTGTTCTGGTCCTCGACGATCGGCACGCCGGCAGCGTAGCCGCGATCACCGTCATAGGAATAGAAGGCGTGACTCTGGCCGCGTTTGGCCTCGTAGTAGACGTAACGGGTAAACAGGTCCACGCCGTCGGAGAACGTGACGTCGAGGCGGCCGCCGATGCCGTAACCCGGCCCGAGCCCGTCGACACCGTCGTTCATGGTGTCGGTGTAGAACACGCCGCTGAGATCGCTGTAGGGGTGCACGAGTCCGCCGTCGCGGAAACTGCCTTCGTGCTGCGGCGAGTAATGGCCGACCAGCGCGGCGCTGACCCGGCGCGAGTGCACGCCCAGCTTGAGACCGTAGACGTCGGCGTCGATGTCGCCGACGCCGGCACGGCCGGTCTCCTCCTCGCGGGCATACTGCACGCGGATATAGGGCTCGAAGCCGCCCCAGTCGGTACCGGCCATGACCGTGGGCATCTGGTAGCCGGCCTCCACGTACTGCATGCGGGCGGTGTCGAAGAACGTGTAGTGCCAGAGCTGCCCGATGTAGTCGCCGTCGGCGGTATTCTGGCGGATCGTGGTACCCGCCGCGAACAGCCCGGACGTGTCCTCGATATAGCGGTTGTCCGTGGTGAACTCGTCGCTGAACCGGCTCTCGTAGCGGGTCATGCGTGCCGCGTAGACCTGCCACGTCGGCCGGCTGTCGACGGGCGCATCGAACTTGAAGGGCATGTACTGGTTGTTGGCGTAGTCCGGCGGCGCGACGCGTGCGGAGGCCTCCTCGTCCCGGCGGGCCTGCGCCCCGGACGCGTCGTCACCCCCGCCAGCCATCTCCAGCGGCCGGATGGCGAC
>NZ_WNXE01000531.1:0-1109 GCF_010993615.1 Arhodomonas sp. KWT
CAGGAGGTGATCGCGGCGATCACCACGTCGCCATGCTTGAGCCAGTGCTTCTCGCCGTCGAGCTCGAACTCGACCGCGCCGGCCTCGTGCCAGTTCTCGTTGCCCGGTGCGGCGTGGCCGCCCTCACCCTCGAAGCGGGCGACGTCGCCGTTCGCCGGCATCGCGTCGTGGGCCTCGAGCTCGTTCTCCAGCGTATCGAGGAAGGCGCTCTTCGCGTCGGTGAGGGCGATGCGGTCCTGGGGACGCTTGGGGCCGGCGATGCTCGGCACGACGTCGCCGAGATCCAGCTCCAGGGTATCCGAGTAGTCGGCCTCGCGGGCACCGGTCTCGCGCCACAGGCCCTGGGCCTTGGAATAGGCCTTGACCAGCTCGACGGTCTCGGCGTCGCGCCCGGAGAGCTCCATGTAGCGGATGGTCTCGGCGTCGATGGGGAAGATGCCGCAGGTCGCGCCGTACTCCGGGGCCATGTTGCCGATGGTCGCCCGGTCCGCCAGGGGCAGGTTGTCCAGGCCGTCGCCGTAGAACTCGACGAACTTGCCGACCACGCCCTTCTGCCGGAGCATCTGGGTGACCGTGAGCACCAGGTCGGTGGCGGTGGCGCCCTCGCGGAGCGAGCCGTTGAGCTTGAAGCCGATGACCTGCGGGATGAGCATCGTGATCGGCTGGCCAAGCATCGCCGCTTCCGCCTCGATGCCGCCGACGCCCCAGCCGAGCACGCCGAGGCCGTTGATCATGGTGGTGTGGGAGTCCGTGCCCACCAGGGTGTCCGGGTAGGCGAGGGTGCGGCCGTTCTCCTCCTTGGTCATCACGCCCTTGGCCAGGTACTCGAGGTTGACCTGATGGACGATGCCGGTGCCCGGCGGCACCACACGGAAGTTCGAGAACGCCTTCTGGCCCCAGCGCAGGAACTTGTAACGCTCCTCGTTGCGCTTGAACTCGATCTTGGTGTTGAGATCGAGGGAATCCGGCTTGCCGAAGTGATCGACCATCACCGAGTGGTCCACCACCAGGTCCACCGGCTCCAGCGGGTTGATCAGGTTCGGGTCACCGCCCAGCTCCTGCATCGCATCGCGCATCGCCGCGAGGTCCACCACCGCAGGGACGCCGGT
>NZ_WNXE01000532.1:0-1108 GCF_010993615.1 Arhodomonas sp. KWT
TACTAACCTTAAAGAAAGTAAAGCCATGATGTGTTAGGTTTTGCATCATGAGATGCAAACGCTCCAACGATGGCCGCACAATTGACAAGGCGGCGATGCACGCGCTGCGAATGCAGGCGATCAAAGCGGTGCGCGGTGGGCGCACGGTGGCGGATGTTGCCGAGGCGTTCGGATTCAACGAGCGCACGGTGTTCAAGTGGCTGGCGCGCTACAACGACGGCGGCCAGAAAGCGCTGCAGTCGAAGGGCAAATCTGGCCGGCCGAGCAAGCTCACCGACGAGGAGATGCGCTGGCTTGCGCGGGCGGTGCGCGACGAGACGCCGCAGCAGATGAAGCTGCCCTACGCGCTGTGGACGTTGTCGTTGATCCAGGAGCTGATCCGGCAGCGCCTGGGCAAGTCGCTGACACTGCCGTCGGTGAGCAAGGCGATGAAGACGCTCGGATTCTCGGCGCAGAAACCCCTCTACGAGGCCTGGCAGAAGAATCCGGAGCTGGTGCAGGAGTGGCAGACGCACACCTACCCCGAAATCCGCCGGCAAGCCAAGGCGGCCGGGGCGACGATCTATTTTGCTGACGAGTCGGGGCTGCGCTCCGATTACCATGCCGGTACGACTTGGGCGCCGGTCGGTGAAACGCCTGTCGTCGAAGTCACCGGGCGGCGGTTCTCGGTGAACATGCTCTCGGCGGTCGGCCCTCGGGGTGAGCTACGGTTCATGGTCCACGAGGGCAACGTGAACGCGAAAGTCTTCCGCGAGTTCCTCCGGCGGCTGCTCGCCGGTGCCCATAAGCCCGTGTACGTCATCGTCGACGGCCATCCAGCCCACAAGGCCAAACTGGTCAAGGACTTCGTGGCTTCGACCAACGGCATGCTGAAGTTGTTCTTCCTGCCGCCGTACGCTCCCCACCTCAATCCCGACGAGCAGGTCTGGGCACACGTCAAGCGTGATGTCAGTTGCCGCGGGGTCGAGAACATCGAGCAAATGAAGCGCATGGCCATCGCCGCGCTCAGGCGCATCCAGAAACTCCCGCGGCTGGTGCGCTCATTCTTCCAACAGCCCGAATGTCAGTACGCCAAAGCATGACTTTACTTTTTTAAAGGTTAGTAGTT
>NZ_WNXE01000533.1:0-1107 GCF_010993615.1 Arhodomonas sp. KWT
GCGGCCTTGCGGATGATCTCGCCGGTCTCGCGGAACGCCGGCGATACCCCCACCATATCGCCGAGGTTGGTCTGCTCGTCGATGGAGTAGCGCAGGTGCTCCACCTGATCCTGCAGGGCGACCAGCTGCTCGGCGACGTTCTCCGGCTCGAAGTACTGCAGCTCCTCGGTGATCTCCTCGCCCCAGTCCTCCACCGGTTTGCCGACGATGCGGCAGTTGGTGTCGCCCTTCCCGCGGCAGTCCACCTCCCGGAAGATCACCGATTTCCCCATGATCGCCGTGGTATAGCCGGTGGCGTAGCCGAGCTGCATCCAGCAGACCGCGTCATGGTAGGGGCCGAAGGCCTCTAGGTGGACCGCGGCCTCGAAGGAGTCCTCCCAGAGGAACTCGCCGGAATAGCGCCCGCCGGCGACGTCGATGTCGAAACGGATCGGGGTGACGTGGGCGATGCCCTCCAGGGAATGCAGCTGCGGGCCGAGGTTCATGAGGTCCTCGTCGCTGGCCCGGGGGAGGAGCTCCCGGGCCATCTCGGCGTCGCGCTTGCCGGAGGCGTAGCCCATGCGGGTGAGCACCCCGCGGGTGCGGTCCAGGCCGAGGGTATCCACCAGCTCCCGGCGCAGGGCCCCCAGCGCGCCGGTGTGCAGCAGCACCATGCGCTGGCCCTCCAGGTAGATGTGCCCGGAGCGGAAGCACAGATGGAACTGGGCCGCGAGCTCCGGCAGCCGGTCGAAGGTGATCCCCGATGTCATGGCCTCTCCTCCGTGCCGTCGGCCGCGGTTGAGCAAATCATCAAGCACCGCGGCGCGGGTTCATTATATCGTTATTTTTCGTTTTATCGAGATTTTGTGTTGCACCCGCAGCAATTTGCGGCATATCAATGACATAAAAAGTTGGCACGGCTCCTGCATTATTGATGGGCGGAAGCGGGCCGCCGGCCTGCTGCCACGAGTGAACCCATCATCAGCGGCGAACGCGGACAAGGCAATGGGACAGAGGCAGACCCACGACTGCTACGTGCATGTAACCAACCGGCGCGCCGACGGGTTCGTAGAGTTCGACTTCTCCTTCGGCGACGCGGATCTCTACATCGAGATGATCCTGCCGGAG
>NZ_WNXE01000534.1:0-1107 GCF_010993615.1 Arhodomonas sp. KWT
TTGTACGCCCCGCCCTCGGCCGCCTAACACGGCCCCCGCCTTTACTGTTTATCCCGCCGACGTGCAATGAGCCGTGGGGCCTTCTCCGGGAGGATGCCTTCCGGGCGGGTGACCAGGATCACCTGGAGCAGTGCCCCGATGAGCAGCACGCGCAGCGCCGCGGCCTGGGTCGAGTACTCGGAGGGCAGCATGCCCGTGAGCATCTCGGTGCCGGACCACAGGCCCCAGACGATGACCGCGCCGAGGATCGCGCCGCGGTTGTTGCCGCTGCCGCCGGCGATGAGCATGACCCAGATGAGGAAGGTCCCGTACAGCGGCCGGAACGCCTCGGGGCTGACGAAGCCGAAGAAGTGGGCGTACAGCCCGCCGCCGAGGCCCATGATCGCGGAGCCGGCCACGAAGGCCTGCAGCCGGAAGCGGGCGATGTCCTTGCCCGCCGCGGCGGAGGCCGGCTCGTTCTCGCGGATCGCGCGGAGCACCCGCCCCCAGGGGGAGACGTAGGCCCGCTCGACGAGGAAGTACACGCCCACCACGAACAGCGCCACGACCAGCAGGTAGGTCAGCGGCGAGTCCAGCGCCGTGCCGGCGAACGGCCGCTGCACCGCGGCGATGCCGCGCACGCCGTTGGTCAGCCAGTCCTCGTTCTTGAGGAACAGCCGGATGATCTCGGCGATACCGATGGTGGCGATGGCGAGGTAGTCCGTTCGCAGCCTCGCGGTGATCAGCCCGATGATGACGCCGATGATGCTGGAGGTGATCACCGCCCCCGCGAGACCCACCAGGAAGGGCATGCCGAAGCCGCCGAGATACGCCGGGCTGCCGGGGGTGGTGAGGATCGCCGTGGTGTAGGCGCCTACGGCGAAGAAGCCGGCGACACCGATGTTGAACTGCCCGGTGAACCCCCACTGCATGTTCAGGCCCAGCGCGAGCACCGCGTAGATGCCCGCGAAGGTGAGGAAGGAAACCAGATAGGCGGAAAGGCCGGAGAGTTCCATCACAGCGTCCCCTTGAACAGGCCCTGCGGGCGGAAGACGAGCATCACCACCATGATCGCGAAGGCGACGGCAGGCTTGTAGGCGGCGGGGATCACCAGCGTCGACATCTCCA
>NZ_WNXE01000535.1:0-1106 GCF_010993615.1 Arhodomonas sp. KWT
CGCACGCCGGCGTCACGGAGCACGCCCTCCGGCGCGGCCCACGGGGCATGGCGATGGCGTGGCGGCAGCGCCGCCAGTGCCGGCAGCCACCGTGCGACATAGTCCCCCTCGGGGTCGAAGCGCTCGCCCTGGCGGACCGGGTTGAAGATGCGGAAGTAGGGGGCGGCGTCAGCGCCGCTGCCCGCCACCCACTGCCAGCCGAGGCTGTTGCTGGCCAGGTCGGCGTCCACGAGGGTGTCCCAGAACCAGCGCTCGCCGGCCTGCCAGGGCAGCCGCAGGTTCTTGACCAGCAGCGAGCCGGCGATCATGCGCACGCGATTGTGCATCCAGCCGGTCACCCAGAGCTCGCGCATGCCCGCGTCGACGATGGGGAAACCGGTGCGGCCCGTCTGCCAGGCCCCGAGCAGCCGGTCGCCGGGATCCTCCCGCCAGGGGAATGCCGCGAAGCGCGGGTTGAGCGGCGCGTCGGGCAGCTCCGGGTGGTGGAAGAGGACGTGGTGCGCGAACTCCCGCCAGCCGATCTCGGCGAGGAACGCCTCCGCCGCTTCGCCGCCGCCGTCATCCGCGTTGCGGACCGCCGACCAGATCTGTCTTGGGCTGACGCCGCCGTGGTGGAGGTGGGGCGAGAGCCCGGACGTGCCCGGCTCGCCCGGGTAGTCCCGGGCGCGTCCGTAATCCCCGAGCGTGTGCCGTGTGAACGCCGTCAGCCGTTCCCGGGCACCGGCCTCGCCGGGTCGCCAGCGCCCGGCGAGGCCGGCGTCCCAGCGTACCCGCGGCAGCAGCCCCAGTGCCGCCAGAGGCTCGCCGGCCGGAAGCGTCGCCGGGGCCGCGAGTTCCGGGACCGGCAGGGGCGAGTCGGGCTCGCCGCCACGGCGGGCGGCGCGCCAGAACGGGGTGAACGCCCGGTAGTCCGTGCCCTGGCCGGTCTTCACGGTCCAGGGCTCGTGGAGCAGTGCGGCCTTGTGGCTGTGAACGGCGACCCCGTCCGCCTGCAGTGCCTGCTTGACGTTGCGGTCACGGGCCACCGGCGCCGGGTCGTAGAGGCGGTTCCAGTGCACCGCCGATGCCCCGGTCTCGCGGACGAGGGCGCGCAGCGTCTCCAGGGC
>NZ_WNXE01000536.1:0-1106 GCF_010993615.1 Arhodomonas sp. KWT
CGACGTCCTCAATGACCGAGCCGGAATGTCGCACGCCTGCGGCGCACGACCTACCGCACAGGCCCGGCGGTGGCAGGCCACGTAGGTTGGCTGCTCCCGGCAGCCAACATCCCGTCCTGCGGCGCTGGCAGCGCCGACTGCCTTGATAGATCGGGGAGACGCGACACGCCTGCCCGATGCGATTCCCTTCGGGACAACGCCCCCACCGGCGCATGCCGGGTTACCATCTGTTAAATGGTCAACGGAGCACATCCGGAGGTCTACGCCTTGCGTCTGTCAGACGACACAGTGGCCCTGATTCGCAGGGTCGTCCGCGAAGAGGCCGGCCCCAATGCCCGGGTGCTCCTGTTTGGTTCACGATTACGGGACGAGCGTCGCGGCGGGGACATCGATCTGCTGGTCGAGGTCGACACGCCGCGGTCGAGAACCCGGCGTGGCTTGTCGCCGGCATTTCCGGCCGCCTGACTCGACTCACCGGCGGGCGCGAGGTCGACGTCGTGCTCAGCGCCCCCAATCTGCAGCGCAGCACCATTCATGCGCGGGCAGCGAACGAAGGGCGACAGCTATGACGACCCGGCCGGACAATATCGAGCGCCTTCAATTCCTCGCCCGGGTCGTCCAGCGGGAAAGCGACCACCTTGCAACGACTGACCGCCGCGTGTTCGACAGACCCTTCTCCACGGAGCGGGCACGCGATCTCGACAACGACATCGACGAGGCCGAACGCGTGGAGGCGTTCGTCAGCCGTTTCGCGCGCCTGCAGGACACGCTCGGCGACAAACTGCTCCCCGCCTATCTCGCCGCCCTGGGGGAGCGCAAAGGAGCACTCCTGGATAACCTCGACCGGGCCGAGCGACTTGAGCTGGTCCCATCGGCGGACGAATGGTTCCGCCTTCGCAAGCGCCGCAACCCGATGGTGGACGAATACACCGAGGACGCCGCCATACTCGCCAGCGCCCTCCAGACCGGCCACGAATTCGTCTCCACGCTGACGAACACCGCTACCCGCCTGCTCCAGGCGCTGGCCGGCCGCGGCTGGCTCAGCGATGGGCCTCCTTGACGCTGGGCACGGCGCTGTTGAACCGGATCCCCATGCCCGAGGCACG
>NZ_WNXE01000537.1:0-1105 GCF_010993615.1 Arhodomonas sp. KWT
CGACGTCCTCAATGACCGAGCCGGAATGTCGCACGCCTGCGGCGCACGACCTACCGCACAGGCCCGGCGGTGGCAGGTTACGTAGGTTGGCTGCTCCTGGCAGCCAACATCCCGTCCTGCGGCGCTGGCAGCGCCGACTGCCTTGATAGATCGGGGAAACGCGACACGCCTGCCCGATGCGATTCCCCACCGGGACAACGACCCCACCGGCGCATGCCGGGTTACCATCTGTTAAATGGTCAACGGAGCACATCCGGAGATCTACGCCTTGCGTCTGTCAGACGATACAGCTGCCCTGATTCGCAGGGTCGTCCGGGAAGAAGCCGAACCCAATGCCCGTGTGTTCCTGTTTGGATCACGATTGCGGGACGATCGTCGCGGTGGGGACATCGATCTGCTCGTGGAAATCGACACGCCGGTCGAGAACCCGGCTTGGCTCGCGGCCGGGATTTCCGGCCGGCTAACCCGGCTCACCGGAGGGCGCGAGGTCGACGTCGTGCTCAGCGCCCCCAATCTGCAGCGCAGCACCATTCATGCCCGGGCGGCGAAGGAAGGGCGACAGCTATGACGACCCGGCCGGACAATATCGAACGCGTTCAATTCCTCGCCAGGGTCGTCCAGCGGGAAAGCGACCACCTTGTAACGACTGACCGCCGCGTGTTCGTCAGACCCTTCTCCACGGAGCGGGCACGCGATCTCGACAACGACATCGACGAGGCCTAACGCGTGGAGGCGTTCGTCAGCCGTTTTGCGCGCCTGCAGGACATGCTCGGCGACAAACTGCTCCCCGCCTATCTCGCCGCCCTGGGGGAGCGCAAAGGGGCACTCCTGGATAACCTCGACTGCGCCGAGCGACTTGAGCTGGTCCCATCGGCGGACGAATAGTTCCGCCTTCGCAAGCTCCGCAACCAGATGGTGGACGAATACATCGAGGACGCCGCCGTACTCGCCAGCGTCCTCCAGACCGGCCACGAATTCGTCTCCACGCTGACGAACACCGCTACCCGCCTGCTCCAGGCACTGGCCGACCGCGGCTGGCTCAGCGATGGGCCTCCTTGACGCTGGGCACGGCGCTGTTGAACCGGATCCCCATGCCCGAGGCACG
>NZ_WNXE01000538.1:0-1105 GCF_010993615.1 Arhodomonas sp. KWT
GTGCCGACGGTCACGCCAAGGGCATCGGCCAGCGCGCGATGGGTGGGCAGCCGGTCGCCGACGGCCAGCTCGCCGGCAGCTACCGCCCGGGCAACGGCCTCGGCGATGGCCCGGTAGCGGGGGCCGGCGTGATCGGAGAGGTCGGGCACCCAAATTGTATCCATAACAAAAATCTTCTTTACATCAAAAAGTTGGCGATTATTCTCTATTTGTATCGGATTAATTGATGAAATTGTATCCATTTACCGAAAAATTGTCACTATTGCTCACTGGAGAACCGGGATGAACACGCCGACCCCGACACGCCGCCGCTTCGAGCAGGACGCCTATCGCCGGGACGGACAGGCGCGGGTCGTCGCGGTCACCGAACGGGGCATCGTGCTGGACGAGACCGGCTTCTATGCCGAGGGCGGCGGCCAGCCGGGTGACACCGGCACCCTGCAGACCGCCGCGGGCGCGACCCTGCGGGTGACGGACACCCGCTACCTCCCCGGCCGCCTGCGTATCGGTCACCAGGTCGCGGACCCGGGCAACCTGCAGGCCGGGGACACGGTCGCCTTCGTGATCGACTGGGCCCGCCGGTACCGCCACATGCGCATGCACACCGCACTGCACGTGCTCTGCGCCCTGGTCGACGCGCCGGTCACCGGCTGCGCGATCCACGCCGGGCGCGGGCGCATCGACTTCGACCTGCCGGAATCCGGCCTGCGCCGGGAGGACCTCGACGCCGCACTCCAGCGCGTGATCGGCGAGGACCGTCCTGTCCATGCCCGCGAGGAGGACGGCGCCCGGGGCGGCGAATACACGCGCCGCGCCGCCCCGGGCGAGGGGGACACGCTGCGCGTGGTCACCATCGACGGGCTCGACCGCCAGCCCTGCGGCGGTACCCATGTGCGGGCCACCGGCGAGCTCGCGGGCATCCGCGTGGCCCGGATCCACAAGAAGAGCCGGCGCGCCCGGCGCGTGGCGCTGATCGACGAGGCCGCGACGGAGGTGGCGGAATGACCCTGGAGAACGCCCTCGCCGCCGCGCTGTTCGCCTTCGCCCTGTCCGCCACGCCGGGGCCGAACAACGTCATGCTCACCGCCTCCGGCGCGCGCTTCGG
>NZ_WNXE01000539.1:0-1100 GCF_010993615.1 Arhodomonas sp. KWT
CAGGACGTCGAGTCGCCCGGCACGCCGAATCACCTCGTCGACGACCCGGCCGGGCCCCTCCGGGTCCGTGAAATCGGTCGTTATTCCCTCGAATTCCGCGTCCTGCCCGCGCTGTGCCGTGAACACCGTTGCCCCTTCCGTGCTCAGGCGCCGCGCTATCGCGCGCCCGATGCCGGAGCGGCCTCCGGTAACGAGCGCGACCTTGTCCTCGAATCTCCGCATAAGCGCACACTCCCCTGAACAACCGCGAACAGATGGCATACCGTCCATACACCCGCCGCTCAAACGGCGGCCCTGTCCCGCATCAAGCAAGGATGCCGGAACGCTCCGTCTCAATGGGGGTGCGGGAAAGTCTCTGGAAACGGGGGTAAGACGGGATAGTGGCGGAGAGGGAGGGATTCGAACCCTCGGTACCCAGTAGGTACACACGCTTTCCAGGCGTGCTCCTTCGACCGCTCGGACACCTCTCCGTATTCTCGCCCCGCCGGGCTGCTGCCGACGAGGCGCTAAAGGGTAAACGACTCGGCAGGCGAGATCAATTACCCTGCCCGGGATCGTTTCCGCCGCGACCCGGGCCGTACATCGACACCGGAAAGGGCGTGACGTTACCCCCCTCGGCGTCGGAGATCTTGGCGTGGCCCTCCTTCTCCACCTCGTCGACGCGGATGATGGAGTGCATGGGGATGAAGCTGCGCTTCACGCCGGCAAACTCACTCTTGAGCTTTTCCTCGGAGGGGTCAACGACGACCTGGGTGTGCTCGCCGAAGATGAGCTCCTCGATCTGCACAAAGCCCATGATGCCGCCGTCGCCCACGCTGTGTGCGTAGAGTTCGTAGACCTTGCCCTTGTTGTGGAAGATCACGCGATAGATGGTCTTGCTCGCCATGGCATTCCTGCTCTCGATGAGTCCGCGCAATGGTCGCGGACGATACCACATGCGCGCCCGGCAGGCGCCCCGTCTGCGTTCGCCCCACCTCCTGCCGCCACTCTGCGCCAATACACCGGGGGAGGGAACCGCCCTCGCCGTCCCGGCGTTAGCCTGGAACAGCGACGGCGTTTTCCGGCACCCGCCGGCTCAGCCGAGGTAGACACTCGCCCTC
>NZ_WNXE01000053.1:0-18331 GCF_010993615.1 Arhodomonas sp. KWT
CTGGTGCGCTCATTCTTCCAACAGCCCGAATGTCAGTACGCCAAAGCATGACTTTACTTTTTTAAAGGTTAGTAGTTGAATATTATGAAGCCTGAAGTTCTTCAGTCCTTAATGACAGGAAAAGTCTTATTAAATCAGTCTCGTGAGCTTTGCTTCACGGAAGATAGCTACGCAGCATCGAGCGGATTGGTAATTCTTCAGGATGCTCTTGAGCTTATTTTTATATCTCTTTTGATAGAGAAAGGTGTAGACGAGCAGAAAGCCATTGAAAGTTTTAGCTTCGACCAGATTGTTGGTGAGCTAAAGAAAGTCGGCCTAAAGGTAATAAAATCAGGAACACTAAAGGCCCTTAATAAGCAAAGAGTGGTGGTCAAACACTACGGACAGACCTCTGATTCTTCTTCTGTAGCAAACTATTTCGATGTGGCCTGCCAAGCGGTAGATAGCCTGCTTTTGGAGGTGGTTGGAAAGCGACTAGATGAAATTATGCTTTGCGAGATGCTTGCAGATGGTGAAGCAAAGCAGTATCTGCAAGAAGCTTCGCTTGCAATTGAGCAGGCAAAATATTTTAAAGCGCTAGTCAATATCAGAAAGGCGATCTTCGTAGAGATAGAAGCAGACTACTGTATTTACTCTTACCGCCAAGGCGGGACGCCAAGAGGGCTGGGGTTGCTTGCAGCCGCAGGAATGAAAGCTCCATATTTCACCAAGAATGCGACATGGATAGAAGACAATGTCAAAGATCCTTTCGATTACATCCAATTGGATCACGGTAAGATTAGGCAAGATTTGATTGAGTGGGGAGCAAGTACGCAAGACTTTTTCAATATCTGGAGGCTAACTCCGGAGGTCATACGCTTAGAACAGGATAGCGATTGGCTTTTGAAAGGTGAGTTAAAGCACTTGTACCAGGCTGCTACTCGTGAAAACGCAATTTTTTGCCTAGACAGAGCCATTAACCTACTTGGTAAGAAGCAGCAGCATCAAGATAACGCGAGATGGCTAGATTTTTCGGCCGCCCATCGCTTGAACGTAAAAATATCGTCAGCCACTTCTGTTTTTCGTAAAGCATCAAAGAACGCCGACGTAGTGGCGCGGCTAGGTATCGGTGATATTTATGAAGCGCAGGCCATCGTTCCCAGTCTTGATGGCGAGCATGATCGCTTTGCGCAAATACTACATATTCAGGACGATGAACCTAGGTTCTTGTCGGGGTATGTAGACTTGGAAGACTGCGAATTAGTTGAGCCACCAGAACCAACTAACCAGTGAATTAAGCCGACCGTTTTGCGCTGGCGCTCCAAACGGCGGCTTATTCAAGGCGTTAGTGGCCCTGGCCCGGTGGTTTTTGGGGCTTCAGGTTTTGGTGCCAAGCCCGCAAAACCATCGTCAGACTTGGTTGCTCAGCAGAAATAGGCGGTGGTGAAAGTGGTGTGCAATGTTCGTGGGGCAACCCGCCGCTGCACGCCGTATAAGGGGCCCGTTCAGTGCTCTGGTTCCTGTCGCCATGGGTCCAGTTCGTGCAAGCTGGTACGGAGTTAGCCTGGGAAGGTTGGTGTTGGAAATCAGGCCCTGTGGTTCACGGCACTAACCAAGTGTTCCAGTTCGTTCCGGGCCTGCGGCCCTCCACCGGATGCCCTTTCCGCTATGCTACAAGGGCACCGCTGAACAACGGCGTTAGGAATCAAGGGGGAGTTAATGAGTGAGGGGGAAGGCGAGAACAAGGGACTGAGGGTTTCGGACAGCGATGACGGAAGCACAGATCTAACGCCTCTGCTGCCGCTAGCAGAGCAGTTTCTTGAGAATCAGCGGCGGAGCATCGAGGAAAACTCACGCCTCAGCGAGAAACGCATAGAAGCGGATGAGAGGCATGCAGAACGAAGCTGGGTGCTCCGCAAGCGGCGCTTTTGGCTTCTATCGGCCTGCACGGCCGGCCTGTTCGCAATCGTGGCAGGCCTAATATTCATCCAGAAGAATGTGCCTGCGGGGCTCACGATCTTGTCGCATGTCGGGGCGGTAGTCGCGGGGTTGCTGGCTGGAATTGGCTGGGAGAAAACCGCCGAAGATGCCGATGTTTCCTAACCAGGCCATTGAGCCGACGCTCGTACCTCGCGCGGCTCATGGCCGTCGTTAACAAGGAGTTTGTTCCGTGCCTGAAAGACTGCAACTGACAAAGAATGCACAGTTTTTTCGCACAGGATCACCCTTGAGTGATGAAATTGTCCAAGAGGTACTTGATGCGGCAGCGGATAACATCACTCTGGATGGCGAATTTATCATTGACTCTTTTCGTCAAGAACGGCTTTTAGAAGAACAAGAGTTCAGCTTTGTCTATTCCGTAAAAGTATTCCCTTCAACCCGCCCCGTCTACTTCTTGGATGATGATTTTGAGGACATTGTTCACGCATTCATTCTTGTCATAGAAGTCGATAACTACATAGCAATCTTGAAGAAAAGCTGCGCAAATATATCCGATACCCTAGAGAAATATTTCACTTTAATTGGGAGTGAGGAATTTTCCTCGAGCTTTTCAGATGAAGATGTAGAATTCCAAAAGATGGCACTCCGTAACATGACGATATCGGATAGGGCCATGAGGACACGGTCTTATGAGGCCGCTAATCTAAAAGGCTTACTTTCAACGCATTCGGCCGGCAGGTCAATACCATTTTACTTCAAATTACGCCAGGGGTCGACAACTAAGTCTATATCTGGAAGTGGTCGTGTCGTTGAGTCTTCTAGTAGGGAGTCCATTGATGATATTGGAGTTTGGGTTAGGGATCAGATAAACCTTATTGAGTCTCCAATATCCAATAATTTCCTTGATGCTTTTGCTAGTAAAATAGACCTCAGCGATGTATTAGAATTAACCAAGCCAAATGCTGTTTTGATTGAAAGCTCCTCGTTATTCGAAAGGATTGAAAAAGACGACCTTGCATTGGCTTGTAAAACAAGGAAAGGTAAAAAGGTGTCTGTTTCTTCGCGTATTTTTAAAAAACTAGAGTGCGCGCTGGAATCGGTTTATGAGCTGGATGATGAACTCAACATCGTCGGTGGGGATAATAGCTCATGGGTCCGGAAAAACAAAAAAACACTTACCTTGCACTCCAAAACACTATCTAAGTTTCGAGTGGTTGAGAACGGAAAGGAGGTCACGCTTCAAAAGTTCATAATAAAAAACGGATTATACAGTATCACGTTCGATGATCCTAAATACATGTATTTTATGGGTTCGTGCTTTGAGGATTCATCTGGGGTTTCAGAGATTGATAATATTCTGGAAATTCTGCAACCGATGAATGATATGTCGAAAGTGCATTCCGAGAAAGGGGAGTTCGACAAGAGTGCATCTAGATTCTCCGAAGACTCGATGTTTAGCCTCGTCGAGGCGGTTCACCAAAATGATGATTACATATTTTGTGATGACCTAGGGGATGAGTGGGCAGACCATATAACCTTTAACAAAAGGGACTCAAATATATGTTTTGTCCATTCCAAGCATGGTGATCCAAGCACATCTGCTAGCAATCTACATGATGTCGTCGGTCAAGGTATAAAAAATCTTGGCAACATGTACTTTGGGAGGGATTTGATGCTCTCCAAGTTGAATAACTCTCTTTCATATAACTATAAATCAAGCTCTGGAATTGAAACGAATATAGCGAGGATCAGGAAAGGGGATCCGGATCAGTTTGAGGGCTTTCTGAATAATTTGCTAAAAGATTACAAGCTAAATAGAAGGTGCGTTCTAAGCTGCTCATTCATTTCTAAATCTGATGTTAAGAGGGAGTTCTTGAAGATAAAGAATAAAGCACGGGTTAGGGGGCATGTAACACAATTATTTTGGATCATTTCGTCATTTGCGCACGCAGCAAAAGACATGAACACGATACCGTTGATATATTGTAACAAGTAACTATGTTAACAAAGCAATGCACGCGACAAGCGAGAGATTGTGGCGTTAGCAGGAATTGGCGGAATAGAGGCGCCTTACGCAACTTGCCCAGTTTGTAAAAGCACTTTTCGCTTGAGAGTCACTGAAAATATAGATAGCTGGGAGGAGCGTTTTCCTGTCTCGGCTGACGGCAATCGCTATATTAAATGCTTTGGTTGTTGGAAAGATTTAAAAGAATTCGATGTGGTGGAGGTTTTAGATGTACCTGAGACTCTTCAAGATCTCGTATCGAAAGGTGATATGGGCACAATAGTTTTGGTTCACAATGCTCATGAGTTCGAGGTTGAAAGCGTAAATGGGAATGGGTCTACCAAATGGCAATGTGCACTCCCCCGGGAGTGTTTACGGTATGTGCCCAATCCCAGCACCTGCTAACAAGTAGTTGCAGTACCTTCCGGCCCTGACGGGCCTCCACCGGACCGGTTTTCCGGCGCGGTTGCGCCTCCAAACCGGCCGCTGAACATTGGCGTTAGGCATCAAGGAAACATTTTGAACTCGACCGCGCTCTGTTCCATGCCGTGCGTTAACGGCAAGAACTTCACCATTCCTGCGGAAGACACTTGTCGCACAGAGAATTTGCGCTTTCATGTCGACGGTGATCGCGCTCTTTTTTGCGCGATGATCGGGAATACGCAGCTAACTGTCAACGCCGGTTGAAAATTGCACACATCTGGCGGTTGAAAATTGCACACTTGAGCGGACCGTAGGTGCATTCAGCGGATGCGCTTAGAAGCAGATGAACGCCTGCGCTCGGTGGGGGTGGAGGCCTCGGCCTCGGTGCGCAGTGTCTGGGCGAGTTCGGTGTGAGCACGCATGCGGTAGCTGTTGCCGCGGATATTGACCAGGTGGCAGTGGTGGAGCAGTCGGTCGATGAGCGCGGCGGCCATGACCTCGTCGCCGACGATCTCGCCCCACTCCTCGAAGCCCTTGTTGGAGGTGAGCACCGTCGAGGCGCGCTCGTAGCGGCGGTTCATTAGCTGGAAGAACAGCACCGCGCCGGTGTGGGTCACCGGCAGATAGCCGATCTCATCGACCACCAACACCGAGGGGTGGGTGAGCACCGCCAGGCGGCGCTTGAGTTGGCCGGCGGCCTGGGCCTCCTCCAGCGAGCTGATCAAGTCCACCAGCGTGCCGTAGTACACCCGCCGGCCCTGCTGCGCGGCGGTGATCGCCAGGCTGATAGCCAGGTGCGTCTTGCCCACCCCGGGCGGGCCGAGGAAGATCACGTTCTCATGGCGGGCGACGAAGCCGAGCTCGTGCAGGCTCTCGATCTGCTCGCGCTTGATCGAGGGCTGGAAGGCGAAGTCGAACTCGGCGAGGGTCTTCACCGCCGGCAGCCGCGAGGAGCGCATCGCCGCGGCCAGGCGGCGGTGGTTGCGCAGTCCGATCTGCGCCTCGAGTAGCCGGGCGATAGCCTCGCTCGCCCCGAGGCTGGCGCTGTCGACCTCGCTCAAGATGCCATCGACCGCCTCCAGCGCCCCGGGCATCTTCAGGTCGGCGAGCATCGCGCGGATGCGATCGCGTTGACTCAGCGCCGCGCTCACCCCAGCGCCTGCTCGGCGAGTGCGCCATAGGCGCTGAGCGGACGGCGCTCGACCACCGGCAGCACGGGCACCCGCGGGGCGGAGGCCGGCGCAGCCGGCGGCTGGGGCAGCAACGACTGGTACGCCCGCGCCGCGAGCGGGCCCAGCGCCGCTCGCTCGTCGCGCTCGAAGCGCAGCTGCGGCGACTCGCCAAGGGTGCGGTGCTTGCGCCGGTTGGCCGTCTCCACCATCCAGCGCTGCGCCTGGGCGTTGAGATCGGCCTCGTTGAGGAACTCGCGCGCGTAGAAGAAGCTCTGGCGCACGTAGCGGATCGGGCGCTCGACCTTGCCCTTGGTCTGCGCCCGGTAGGGGCGGCAGGCGCGCACGCTGAAGTTCCAATGCGCGGCAAAGCGCTGGAACTCGGCGTTGCACAGCAGCGCCCCGCCACCGGCGCGGCGATCCTCGATCACCACCGCCTTCATCTGGTCGAACAGCAGCTCCGCCGGCGCCCCGCCGAAGAAGGCGAACGCACTCTCCAGTCCGCGCATGAGCACTTCCATGCTCTGGCGCGGGAAGAAGCCGAGCCACAGCAGCCGCGAGTAGCCGAGCACCACCAGCAGCGCATAGCCCCGGCCCCAGGGCAGGCGGAACTCGGCAAAGTCCACCTGCCCCTGTTGGCCCGGCAGCGTCTCGTAGCGGATCACCGGCTCGGGCGCTACCCGCGGGCGGACCTGGCGCACGTAAACCTTCACCTGCGTGTAGCCCCCGGTGTAGCCGGCGGCGCGGACCTCATCGAACAGCCGCGTCGCCGTCAGCGCCGGGTACTCCGCGAGCCGTGCATCGATCAGGCCCCGGTAGGCATCGAGCTTAGTGGGCATCGCCGACCGTGGCCCATAGCACACCGGCTTGCCATCGAGCTCGCGCTCCAACTGGCCCGTCTCGATCCAGTGATAGATGGTCCGACGGCTCACGCCCAGCTCCCGCGCCAGGCTCGCCTTGCTCAGGCCCCGCTCCAGGTAGTGTCGCAGCAACACCCTCTGCTCCCTCCCGTACATCGACGCCTCCACTGCTCCACGGAGTGAAGACGCCAACATGCCTGAGTGTGCAATTTTCAGCCGCCAGATCTGTGCAATTTACGCCCGCCGCCTACAGCTAACTTCGCCGCGACCTCCGACATGCAAGGTGGCCATTGTCGGGCTATCTGCTGCCGATACGCAGCTTCAGACTTTTATCGATAAATACAATAGAGGGGCTTCTTACGAGGAGGCGGCTCTTGAGGCTGCATTTTACGGCTTAGGCCGAGACCTTGTACGAATGATGAACGGCCTGGGAGTAGCACGAAAACTGGGGTTGCATCCGCTGTCGGAAAGCATTGATCTCAATCGTTCAGGACACTTCCTCACGACATCGCTGATCAAGTGCGCGAGCTTGACGGTAAACGGCAGTTCATCTGATTTTGATCCGTGGAAATACGAATCGAACGTTCGGTGCATTACGGAGCGTTTCGTACCGGAAGTGCTCGAGCGCGATTCAATTGAGCACATTCTGGTTCTTGGCAGCAAGGCTAAAAAGGCATTGACTAGTAAGGTACGCATGCACGGGGTTTTTGTTCATGATTACCTCAACGAGCGGGGAAAAGTGGTTTCCTATCTTCCTCACCCAAGTGGAGCCAATCGGGAGTCCGTGGACTTGGCGTCCCTCGACCGAGAGGACTTTCCAACGATGCAACAACACCAGGATCGCATGTGGGCCAAATACGAAATCCGGCAGCGTGAAAAAGGCAAAAGGCAAGCCGCTTGGCGATGAGGCATCGTACAAGTCAACGAGAGCCTCTCGATGGAAGGCGATCGCTCGGATACGTAGTGCATTTGATGCCTAACAAGTCGCTGCAGGTAACGTTTGACCCAACGCCCATTTTTGCTGTCGCAAAAACGGCTGTCGCCTCGAAAGGATCTGAGCTAACGCGTTAAATGCTCTCCCGGAGAAATGTCATGGCGGAAGGTTTTGAGTTTTTTTTACCTGCCAGATGTGTGTCCGAGAATTCCAAATGGGGAAGGGAGTTTATAATGGAAAGCATATTCCTCGTTATGATCTCGATGTTTGTAAAACCTGCTATGAGTCAAACTGGGATGGTTGGGCGCCAAATTTTGAGCCAAAGCTATCGGCACACCTGAAGGAAAAGGGCATCGCCGCGCCAGAGCCCAATGAAAAAGGGTGGTTGCCGCGTGACTAGCGCATTTAACCAGGAAAGGCACCCGGACGCCTTCGGCGCCGGTGCTTAAAGACGTTAGACCTGCTTCGCGAAATGACTGTAACCTTCGAAAAGCGCGCCGTCGCATTCGTTGACGTCCTGGGCTTCAAGGCTCTGGTGAATGCTGCCGACGCCAATAACAACCGCGCTCCGCTGGCGGAGTTGATCACGCTCTTATCAGAAGCCATCCCGAGTTTCGATGCCACGGTTGACAAGTCTGTCCCGGTGTCGCAGATACCGAGACATATGTACGTTTCAGACTGCATTATTCTCAGCGCACCAATCACAGATCCTGCGTACAAGCACTACAACGGCCTTTCGATTGTCGTGATGCGTGTCATTCAGCTATCGCACCTCCTGCTGCGAGCTGGGTACCTCATCCGTGGCGGTATTTCGGTAGGCAAGACACGGCGTCGGGGTCAGGTCTAACATTCCAACACTTGGTGGTAAGAAGGTGAGCGACGTCCCCCCGAGATTGAGTAGCACGGCGATCTGGAGTCCAATCACTGGAAGTCAGGAGATTGGGCATGAAGAAGCGCTACAGCGAAGAGCAGATCATCGGTTCCCTGAAGGAAGCCGAGGCCGGCGTGCCGGTCAAGGAGCTGTGTCGGCGGCACGGTTTCTCCGAGGCGAGCTACTACCTCTGGCGTAGCAAGTTCGGCGGCATGGACGTCTCGGACGCCAAGCGGTTGAAGGCGTTGGAGGCGGAGAACGCCCGACTGAAGCGGCTGCTGGCCGAGTCGATGCTGGAGAACGAGGTCACCCGGGAGGCGCTGCGAAAAAAGTGGTGAGCGCCCCGGCGAGGCGCGAGCTGGTGCGTCAGATGAAAGGCCGCGGGTTGAGCGAGCGTCGCGCGCTGGCGGTGATCGGCATGAGTGCGAGCGCGCTGCGCTATCGGCCGGCGGCCGATCGCAACGGGGCGTTGCGGGAAGAGATCCTGCGCCTGGCGCACCGTCATCGACGCTACGGCGCGGCGATGATCTACCTGAAGCTGCGCCAGCAGGGCTGGACGGTCAACCACAAGCGAGTTGAGCGGTTGTACGCCGCGGAGGGGCTTCAGGTGCGGCGTCGAAAGCGCAAGAAGGTGCCGTTGGCGGATCGTCAGCCGCTGGTGCGTCCGGGCGCCGCCAATGAGGTCTGGTCGCTGGACTTCGTCTTCGACCGTGTCGCTGACGGGCGGGCGATCAAGTGCCTGGCCATTGTCGATGATGCCACCCATGAGTGCGTCGCCCTGGTGCCGGCGTACGCGATGAGCGGACGACAGGTCGTAGACGTGCTGGAGCAACTGGGCGAGAGCCGCGGACTGCCGCAGGTCATCCGCTCGGACAACGGGCGGGAGTTCATCGGCAAGGCGATGCTCGGCTGGGCCTACGAAAACGGCGTCCAGCTCCGGCCCATCGAACCGGGCAAGCCGAACCAGAACGCCTACGTGGAGTCGTTCAATGGCCGCTTTCGCGATGAATGCCTTAACGAACACTGGTTCGTCAGCATGGCCCACGCCGTGGCGGAGATCGCGGCCTGGCAACGCGAATACAACCAGGAACGACCGAAGAAGGTACTCGATGGGCTGACGCCGAGCGGCTATGCCGAGCGACTCAGCCAGAAGTCGCTACCATTAACCTCGGACTCCATACCAGAGTGCTACTGAAAACGGGGGGACGTCGTACAAATAATAATGAATGCACTCGGCACTTTCCGCACAAACCCACCCGCTCGACCAAATGGCTTTAGAACACTACTCCATCAGATCGTTTGGTCCTAAATCTTCTTGTTCCAGTCGTCCGTGGACCTCCTTCAAGCCTACATTCACCAGATGTTCCATCAGCCGATTTGGCGTCTCACACGCTGGGTATAGCGCGCTAAGCAACGCCCTAATTTCTCCCGATTTATCGAAGTTTCCCACAGCCCAGCGAGTATGCGTATTATGCGTTGTCCCTTCAGGACAACCTTGCCTAATCGCGTACGCCATACAGAAGCGCGCGACGTCTTGCCCCTCAGAGAACCAACCATATTCATAAATGCTATTCAGCATTTCCTGGGTTTCGTGAGTAAGCCCAATACTTTCCCGATCCTTTTCCATACCTCAGACCTATTACAAATCCCGTATCTTAGTGTGCCTAGAAGTTACCCTCTCTAATTCGAATTCCTTAAGCAGATTGGCCCCAAGTATTTCTCGAATTCTTGACTTTCCTACTTCCTCTTCATAGACCAACAACACCGTCTGTTCGGCCATTTCTGGCAACGCTCGGATGACGTTGTCCGTGTGCCCCGAGTCTAACCGTCCGAACGGAGAATCCATCACTATCGGCCCCCGCAGAGGCGCGTTGTTCTGCAAGGCCCCCATAAGAGCGAGGGCAACGACATGCTCCGCACCCGCCGACCGCGCTTCCTCAGTCTGGCCGTCTTGATGCTCAATAGCCAATCCATAGTTTTCGTTAATTCTGAGACCCTTATAGTCGGCCTTCTCAGTGGTCATGCTCCTGAAGAGGCGTGTAGCCGTTGACTCAACTCGCCCGCGAAGCAGTGACTTATACTCATCTATAGCGGCATTGAAGAGATCCCCAGCGTCGTGAAGCATCTTCGCACGCACCCGTGTCCCTGCAAGGTCAGGTGCACTAGCGTGGTCCAAGCGCTCACTTAGCCGGTCGATGGCCTCTTCCCGCTGTTGTATCTTTTGGGTTTCCGCCTCGATGCCTTGTTTTACGGCAAATATCTCTTCCGTTAATTCACTGTACGACGCGCGGTTCTTACGTATCCAATCGGGATCGGAGTCGCTCAACTCCAGCTGAAGCTCAGCATGACGGTCCCGGAGGCGTATTTCCTCCTTCTTCAGTTGTTGAAGCCGCTTCCACAAGCCCCTCACCTGTTCAACGTTGTTCTCGTCGTAGAAGTGACTAAGCCTCTCAAGGCGAGCCATGGACGAAATCCTATCAGAGCCATAGGCCCCTGGTGCCTCCTTGGCGTCCATCATGGACTTTAAGTGGCGAGCATGATCTGGGCCGATCTCCTGCTCACACACCTTGCAGTGTCGAGCATCGACACTTTCCTTGCGCAATCCAGCGAGAAACTCTTCCATCTGCCTCGAAGTTTCCTTTCTAGCGGCCTCTCTCGCCTGACGAACAGGCTTTCTAAGCACCGTTCTCCACGCTTCCGCCATCGCTCTCTTAAGTTCTGACTCAACCTCCTCTATCTCTCTCTTCGCAGCGCTCAATTGCTTCTCAATATCGTCCCTCTCATACAGCAACGACTCATACCGCTTTGACCGGCTAAGCGCTGTGTCAGCCTCGCGCTTCTGCTCCGTCAGGCTTTCAAGCTTCTCCTCTAGCCGCGCACGCTCATCCCTGTGAGCATTCCGTTGATTACGAGCTTGCTCCAAGGCCTTTCCTATTTCCTGTGTCTCGGTATGTTTCTGAGCTTCCTTGTCCGCTCTCCTATCGGCGTCCTCAGCCAACGCCCTAAGATGCATCCGCCCGCGTTTTAGGATCGGCACACCCAAGATCTGTTCGATCGCCTCAGAGATCCTGTAACCGATTTCACTTTCGTTTGCCAGCAACTCTTCATATTCCTGCAACAACTCACCGTCAAACAAAAAGAATCGCGAAATCTCTCTCGGGAAAATGTGCTGAAGTTCTCTTTCTGCTTGCTGGGGCCCCAATACACTACCCTCACGCCGCAGAATTCGTTCCTGCCGGTAGTGTTCGTCGTTGCTCGGCACGACACAGGTCGGCTCGCAAAGCCGTGTCAACTCGTAATTGACGCCGTCATACTCAAAATTTAGCGTTACGCTGAACCCAAACTCACCATTAGCGGCGCGTTGCCGGTTCGTTATGTGGTGTAGTTTGCGTCGTTGTGAAGCGCGTCCCAAGACGTTCCCAAAAAATGCGTATCGGATAGCATTCAGAAGCGTGGTCTTCCCACGCATGTTTTCACCATAGATCACCGTAACGCCGTGATCGTTAGGAAATTCGATGACTTCCCTTTCCGCGAAGGGGCCAAAACCCTCCATTTCGATACTGCGCAGCTTAAGCATTACTCTACGCCCTTATCAGCCAAACACCCTTCTAAGGCGTCCTTTATTCGGCGGAACGCTTCCCCATCATCCTCTGGGTTTTCTTCTTCCGCCCGAATCACCTCCTCGATGAACTTCCGGTCCATATTTTGAAACTTCTGCTTCCGAAGCGTCTCTACTGTAGTAATGAGATCCTCTAGCTCACTCTTCTTCATCTTCTATGCCTGCTAAACTTGTCGTCTCGTACTCAATCCCCAATCGAATAGAGATTTGCTTAAGGTCTGCCGCACACGCAGGGTTTTCTGCACTCTCCGCGAACATAATAGCCCGCGCCAACTCACCGGCTGTTATTGGGTCAGACTTCTCTGCACCGTCCGCGTCTACGCCACGCGGCGGAACAACCAGTGCATCGTGAACGTACGCAAGATGTTTATTCTTAGACTTTCGAAGAACCCGTCCACGCCTTTGAATGAACTCCCTAGGATTCTTTGACGATGCGAGAATGAGTGCGTGAGTAACTGACGGAACATCAACTCCTTCATCTAAACACTTTACCGCCACCACAATACCCCCGCGAAGATCAAGCCACCGCAGTGTCTGCTCTCTGTCACCTTCCATTTTGGAGTGATAAGGAACCGTTGGGTAGCCCGCTTCTCGAAGCTGCCCACTAACTTCTTCAAGCTGAGCGAGGTTGTCACAGTAAACTATCCATCGACCACCACGTTGATAGTTTTCCCGTATGACCTCTAACGCCAAACCCGTCTTAGCGGCTGCATTCTTAACGATCCGTGACCGCCTTATCAGCAAGTGCTTTAGGCGCTCTTTCTGCGTCTCCTTGGGGCCCGCGCTCTTAGTCCGTGCCCACAGTTGACGAATCTGGCGCGTTAGCGCACTCCACTCCTCAGACTCTGTCTCTGACATCACCACCGTATGGGGTCTGTAAAAATACCGACAGAGCACACCGTCACGAATAGCGTCGACCAACTCATATCTCGGTTCGAGAACACCGCCGAAGTAAGAAACTACCGCCGATGTGCCTTCCGGATCGCCCGCCCGCTCAGGTGTCGCACTCAACCCCAATCTAGCCCCAAATAGCCCAGGTGCAAGCAGCTGGCGATTGTAGTGCGAACCTGCGCGATGTACCTCGTCTACCACCAACATAAGGTCTCCCGCCGAGGAGAGCCTGCTCCTGAAATCTTGGGACGCGGCCGTCCTTAACGTCGCAAGGACAAGCCTCGGCTCGTTTCCTGGTCCTGTCCATACCTTCAAGCTGCCGCGCCATTTTCCGTAACCCGCTCCTGCTCTCAGGATCCCAACGCCTTCACCAGATAACTCTTCTGCAAGCTCTTTGTACCATTGCGCAAACAGTGCACGATCCGGCACGACAATAACGACAACCTCGTTATACCTAAAGATCGCTTCTCTGACAGCGTTTATGGCCGTAAACGTCTTCCCGCTTCCGGTCGCGAAAGCCAATATCCCCTTCCGCCCTTGAGACCGCCATGACGCGAGCCCTGCGGACTGGTGGGGCAGCAAAGTCCGTTTTTCAGAATCCTCCAAACGTCCACTTCCCTTCTTGTTGACCTCTTCCGCTAGTTTGCTCGCTGTGTACTCCCAATCTGGATCAGCTACCCTTTCTAACTCTGAACGAGCGACTTTCGGGAACGGACGAACATCAATAGTTGGATACTTGTTTGCCCAGAGATCGTGAAAGTACTTCTGTTCGCGTTGCGTCCTTTCCAGATCTCTCGCGCCCATCCAACTGGCCGCGACATCGATTGATTCAAGGTTCCCGTCTGCCGCTAGCCCCGTCCAGGTTTCATTCATGGAACCTTTGAAAATTACGGAGTTACCGCGTATATCACGAAAGATCCCGAGTTTGTCGTGAAAAATTCTGCCATTCGCACCTCTATACTCGGACGGCTTCAGCGTTGCTATTTGAATATCCAGGGCACCTCTTGCAATCAGTGCTGCGAGCACTCTCGTGGGCCCCCTCATCGCCTCCTCTTCTAGGAGGGCACGCACATCTTCCACAATTGCCGCTGAAATTGCGTCATCGACACGAGCTTTATATCCTTGGTGCATCGCGTCGACATCGTCAGGTCCAAGGACATGCGAACACAACACACGCATAAACCCGCCATTAGCAATAAATTCCTGCAGTGCGGGCCACGCAACGATGAAGATCGTGCTGCGAAAAAAGCCGACAGCACGATCATACTCAGATGCTTTACGCATGCATGGGAGATAGAAATGGTCCGCAATATCGTCGCGGCCCTTGTGGTAAGAGGTATGCAGACTTAATTCGGAAAGGTCGCCCACTCGTCCTCCGCAATTCCGCCGGTCCAAGCGAGTCGATCATCTATGGCGCGCGCCAAGTAGTCGGACGAACAAGCAACCACCAGCTCTGTTCCGCCGCGTGTTAGCGAACGAGTCTGGTAGGCTAACCCCGAGGCAGCCGCCGCATATACAGTTTTATCACGCACTTGAACGTTCGTTCCGTTTTTGAATTTTGGATGAAGGCTCGCATCCCATAACACAAACACATCTAGCCCAAGATCACAGCCGATGAGCAGTACGTATCTCTCTCCTGCATAGTCGAAGCTTCGATACTCTCCGACACGCTGGCCGCGTAGCCGGAGATTGCACTTGAACTCGTTTGGTCGAACCGTTCCGAGGCCACCGACGAGAGAGTATATATAGACCCTAAGGGGGAGCCTTTGGGGCGCCATTAGGTCTATGGAAATTGGCTTTTCTGTAATAGACGAGTGCCACACCACCTTGTCACCAAGGGCGCTTAGCAACGACGAGTTGAGTGTCTCCGCACGTGCGACCACTAGGAGTTCTCGAGATTCTCCGATACGACTTGATCGTCATCTGAGGTCCAGATCACTTCGTTGGATCGGGCGCGCGCCCGAGTAGTCTTAACGCTAGCGAGATCCCTAAAAGGTAGCCATGTAGCCCCGGCATTCTCACAGACAATCACCTGCCCCGGGCGTGTCCTGCACCAAGCAGACAGTTGTTCGTAGTCTATTTTTTCTGCACTATACTTGTAGTATTTTCCTGCCTTTTGGTATGGAGGATCTACAAACCAAGTCGCCACTCCGCGGAATGGGCACTCACTATAATCACAGTTGTAGACCTTCCAATGTCGTATCGCCTCAACCTGGCTAGCAATGGTTTCCCTTACCCTTTCGCCCCAGAAACTTCCCGGTCGAATACCGTCACGCATCCATTTTGATGGCCGTTTTCTTGGTCTTCCTGTCGCCCTATTCAACCAAAGCCCGACCAACCATTTTGCTTCTTGACACACCTTTAAATCGTCAACGGACCCATCAAAAGAAACATCGGGTATAGACCTAATTTCCTTTGATTTCACTCGTGTTAAGTACCTCCATACCGCAGCCAATATGGGGTCCGCTTCGCATAGTATGACGTTATAGGAAGCGTAACGTAGCGCGTATCCCGCCGATCCCGCAAAAGGCTCCACAATAGTCCCATAGCGGGGCAATGGGTAGTGTTTGATGGCGTCCCGCCATTTACCCCCGTAAAACCCAAAAAACGGTCTAAGTGTTGTTTTTATTGGAGGTGTTCTTTGAGTTGCTTTGCCGAATGGCTCAGGGGTCTCATCTCGAACGCCGGGGCCTGAGGGTTCTATTGTTCTCGTATCTGATTCTTGCATAACCCGCATCGGAACTGATTCCCGCTTCGGTTCTATGTTCTCGGACGCTACCAACAAGGGTGATCCGTTAGCAGTAGATTGAATTTAATTCTATCCAGTTAGTTGCTTTGTGCCACTCGAGCTGGGTAACTGCTATGGCCAATATGGCGGACTCGGCCGGTATTGTATTGCTGTCTGTTCACGCCTTGCGCGAACAAATCCGCATCCCCGCTTTGCCTGACCCGGACGCCACGTGCCGCCAGTGTACGCTCGAGCGGCGGCAAAGCGGCCGCCCCGCCTACGGCCATCGTTCCGGCGACCTATGCGGTGGCTTGCTACGGGACGTGAGCGTGAACCTCATCAGGCTGACATGAGCAGGATACAAGGTGCCGCCATGAAGGCCCAGCCATTCTGTAGCGCAATAGCACAGTAGCGCTGCGCCTCGCGTGTGGCGACCGCCCGTCCCGCCGTCTTTGCCAAGTCATCTCTCTGGTCGGCCGACAATCAATCCGCTTGGATTCGTCCCAGGTTGCGCTCCGGGCAAGGAGGAAGCTTTCGACTAACTGCATGTCTCGAGGGGCGGGTGCTCTTCGGAGACGGAGGTCACGCACTCATTTAACCTACCGCGGTCAAGAGACCCGTGTGAGGGGTTATGGCCGATGTAGTCATGGAGTTCGAAGCGGTTCTGACTTGTCACCCCCGAGCTCGATCATTCGGTCGAGCGCGCCAGCGCTGCCTAGCTTCTCAACCATCGCCCTGTACACCGGGCTTGTTGAGGCCGCACCGCAAGCCGTGAAGGCCAATGCACGATAGAAACCAAAGAGCGAAACGTGGCTCCATCGGTACTGAGCGTTATCGAACGCCACGTAAGGGAATTCCCTCGGGATGATCGCACCTGTGACGTCGCAGTCGTTCGGTCGGAAGAATGAGGCGAGAATGAGGGATAGACCACGGTTTCGGATTGCAATGACCGCTCCTGGCCGGTATCTGCCCCCGAGCCCTGCTTCCGCATTATCGTCAACCCTCGGCAAATACCCTCAGGTGGGTTATTACACCACCGGTGTCAGGCCGACTGTCAGTTGCTACCCTGTCGGTTCTGAATAACCCGTTACGCGGCGGTCGGTATAGCGGCTCGGGCGTCCTGATGGTCGATTCCGGCACCGAGGAACACCAGGAGCCGGCCCAGCAACTGGCGCAAAAGAGCCGCCATCGCCCGCAGCAGCAACCGGATGTTGTGCCCGGCGGCGACCAGCGACACCGACATGCCCGGCTGCTCACACAGCGCCACCAGCTCCGCCTTCTCCCGCGGTGAATACCGCCGCCGACGCTGCACACCCGTCACCACTTCAATGCGTTCCACCTTGGTCACTCCTTTGCACTAGGCTCATGCCTAGGCCTTGTCAGCTACTACCAAGGTGTCCGGTCGAAACGGGGGCTTCTACACTGGCAGCCTTTTGCGGCAGCGGAACGGTTGTCAACGCTGCGCGTAGCGCACCCGCAGGGCTTGGCGTTTACAGCCGTGGAGATGCCCAGCCTATGACGAGGGGTGCTGTCCAACGGGCACCATCCCCGAGCACTCGGGCGACCGAGCGGGGTTTGGGGAAGAGCCCCAAGGTCTTAAGTTCTTACACACTGTGTAATGGGTTACAGAAAGGCGAAAGTCCCGCTGGTGCAGGGCTCGCGTTCATTCATTCACGGAAGTACACAGGATCTGCTATAAAGAACCGCCATGGTATATCAGCGAGTCTACTGTTTCGGTGGAGGAAGCTGATGCACGAGGGCGGGATGGCGGCGGTGGGTGCGGGCGAGGAGGTGGTCAGTGCCTCGGAAGTGAAGGCGCTCAAGCGCTAGGTGCGTGAGCTGGAGCGGCTGCTCGGGCGTAAGACCATGGAGACCGAGATCCTCAAGGAAGCCCTGGAGGTGGCTCCGGAAAAAAAGTTGATCTCGCGCATGCCATTGCTGCCACCGGAGGATACCCGGTGAAGCGGGTGGCTGAGGTGCTGGGGGTAGCCCGTTCGAACCTGATCGAGCGGCTGGCCGGCCGCCAGCGTGGACGGCCACCACGCTACTGCAAGGCGGATGATGAGCGGCTATTGCCGCAGGTCCGCGAGATCTGCTCGCAGCGGGCGGCCAACGGCTATCGCCGGGTCACCGCCCATCTCAACCGTCAGTTGCATGAGCGCGGTGAGGCACGGGTCAACCCCAAGCGCATCTACCGGATCATGAAGGCCGACGGGTTGCTGCTGGCCCGCTACACGGGCCGCCCCGAGGTGCGCTCTCATGAGGGCAAGATCATCACCCTCAAGCCGGATCTGCGCTGGTGCTCGGATGTGCTCGAGATCCGCTGCTGGAACGGCGAGGCGGTACGGGTGGCGTTCAGCCTGGACTGCTGTGACCGCGAGGCGATGCGTTACGTGGCCACCACCGGCGGCGTCACCGCTCAGATGATCCAGGACCTGCTGACGGAAAGCGTCGAGCACCGCTTTGGCGCGGTTACCAAGCTGGCCCGTCCCATCGAGTGGTTGACCGACAACGGCAGCTGTTACACCGACCGGGAGACGCGCGCCTTCGCCAAGGATCTGGGCTTCGTGGTCTGCACCACCGCCGTGCGCAGCCCGCAGAGCAACGGCATGGCCGAGGCATTCGTGAAGACGTTCAAGCGCGACTACGTCTATCTCAACGACCTGCCGGATGCGGCCACTGTCATGGCCAAGCTGCCGGCGTGGTTCGAGGACTACAACCGCTGGCACCCGCACAAGGAGCTCAAAATGTGCTCGCCATGGGAATACCGCCAGAGCCTGGGGAAGACCGGCAGTGACTAAAGGGTGGTGTCCGGTTTAGCGGGGGCAACTACACTCACCCCGTTCGAGGCTCAGGGTGATGTTGTCCAGAACGATATGGCCACCGAGCCATATGTCGCAATGCTCGATCG
>NZ_WNXE01000540.1:0-1099 GCF_010993615.1 Arhodomonas sp. KWT
GAGGTATCGATGTCCGGCGTGGCGCCCCCGACGCTGACCAATCCGCCGTCGGCCCCGATCGCGAACGAGCCGTTGTTGATTGCCGGGTCCGAGGGTTCCCAGTCCTGGGAGAGACTGGAGCTCGCGTCGTAGCCGAAGGTGTAGGCGCCGGCGAGGATGTCCGAGAAGAGCACCGACTGGAACGCAAAGATGCCGTCGCCCTGGCAGCTCGCATCACCGCTGAGATCGCCTGTTTCGGGGGTGCACTCGTCGGGCCAGAAGTAGTTCTCGCCGGCCACCAGTCCATCGGGTACGGTGCCGTCGGCTACGCCGTTGAAGCCGGGGACCAGGGTGAACGCCTGGTTGTCGACGAGGTTGCTGTCCGCGTCGTAGAGGTCCAGCGAGCCTTCCGCCTGGCCCACCGTCGGATGCCAGCTACCGTAGTAAACGGTGACGTCGAACCGGTCCGCGCCGGATCCGTCCGATATGATGAACCCCAGTGAATCGGTGTGTGCGAGGCCGTAGCCCGGTGTCAGCAACGTGCCCGCGAACAGGGCATACGTGGCCAGTCTTGTCCTGTGCAGTCGGAATGCCATCCCCTTGGCCCCCCTCCGTCTCGTAGTAATCAATTGGCGTTCGCCGGCGAGTGCCCGCGGCAAACGCGCAATTATTGCCGGCCCCGGGGGAGGGGGGTATCAGGGATTCCCTGAAATAGAATCAATTAATGGAGGTCCGGGGTGCCGGGGGCTACAGCCCCCGGACCATGCCGCCGTCGACGAGCATCGACTGGCTGGTGACGTAGCTGTTCCCAGGCGAGGCGAGGTAGGTGACCGTGCGGGCGAACTCCGCGGGCTCGGCGTAGCGGCCCAGGGGGATGCGCCCGGCGCTCTCGGCGCGGATCTCGGCCTCGTCGCGGCCCTGCTTGCGGGCCTGGGCCGCGTCCAGGGTGCGCACGCGCTCCGTGTCCACCCGGCCGGGGCCGACGATGTTGACCAGCACGCCGTCACCGGCGAGCTCTGCGGCGAGACTCTTGGCGAGCCCGAGCAGCCCGGCACGGAAGACGTTGGAGAGCAGCAGGCCGTCGATGGGCTCGTGGATCGAGGAGCTGGCGATGAATACC
>NZ_WNXE01000541.1:0-1097 GCF_010993615.1 Arhodomonas sp. KWT
GCCATGCTCACCGCCTGGTCCGTGCTCGCGCTGCACCGCGTCCTCACCTTCGAGCTGCCGATGATGGGCTGGGCGTTCGTGTGGCGCCGCTGGCTCGTGAGCGTGATGCTCGCCCCCCTGGCCGGCGGCCTTGCCATGCTCGTTACCGGCTGAGGTCGGCAGCCCACTCGGTTATAGTGGTTCGATGGAGAAGGGGGGCCGGGCATCCTATGAGTGGCAGCGCCGGATCGTCCGCCGGCTCGGTGCCGTGCGCGCGGTCGCGCTCTTCACGCTTGTATCCACCGTGGTGTCACTCGCCATAACGGCGGTGGCCATGACACTCGATGGCATCGAGGACCCGTTCCTCGGCTACATCATCGCCATTATCGTCCCGGTGGTGCTCACCCCGCCTATCACCGGCATGCAGTTCGCCCTGATCGAGCGCCTCGACGAGGCCGAGCTCGCCCTCCATCGGCTCGCGCGAACCGACGAGCTGACAGGACTCCCCAACCGGCGGGCGTTAATCGAGGCGGGCGAGGATGTGCTGAGTCGTTCGCGTCGGCGCGGAAGTGACGTCGCCCTGCTGTTTGTCGACGTCGACCACTTCAAGCGGATCAACGACACCCACGGGCATATCGTGGGCGACCTGGTGCTGCGCCACCTGGCGCGGCGCATCGCCGGCGGCCTGCGCGAGACGGACCTGCTTTGCCGCTTCGGTGGCGAGGAGTTCGCGGCACTGCTGCCCGATACCGACGAGCAGTCCGCTGCCGAGATTGCCGAGCGGCTGCGGCAGACCATCGCAGCGAGTCCTGTCATGGCGCGGCAGTCGGAAGGGCCCGCCATCCCCGTGACGCTGAGCCTGGGACTGACCGCAGCAGCGGCCGAGTCCGCCGGTGATATTCATCGTCTCATCGATGTCGCGGACCGTGCCGTCTACGCCGCCAAAGAGGCGGGCCGGGATACCGTGGCGATGCACTCCGCTGTCTAAATCTGCCGGCCTGGGACCCCTAGCGACAGGACGACGGCAGGTACTGAGCGTCCAGCCCGCCGCAGCGCCATCCGACCAGCCGGCCGTCCGAAGCCGTCTTGGGCACCATGGTGAAGGTCTGCCCCTGGTG
>NZ_WNXE01000542.1:0-1094 GCF_010993615.1 Arhodomonas sp. KWT
TCGGCGACGACCGACAGGTCCAGCAGCATGCCCACGGTGACGAAGAACAGCCCCAGCAGGACGTCCCGGAACGGGCGAATGTCCGCCTCGATCTGGTGGCGGTACTCGGTCTCGCCGAGCATGATCCCGGCGAGAAAACCGCCCAGTGCCAGCGACAGCCCGGCAAGGTGACTCGTCCAGGCCGCGAGCAGGGCCACCAGCAGTACCGTGAGCGTGAACAGCTCGTTGGAGCGTGCCTGCGCTACCTCGTGGAACAGCGGGCGCAGGGCCCAGTGGCCGATCGCCAGGAGGATGGCGAAAACCAGTGCGCCGCGTACGAACGCCGCGCCCATGGCCAGGGCGATGCCGTCGCCGGTCTCGCGCCCGAGCAGCGGGATCAGGATGAGCAGTGGCACCACCGCGAGGTCCTGGAACAGCAGCACGCCCACCGCCCGGCGGCCATGCCGGCTGTGGATCTCCACCTGCTCGGTGAGCTGCTTGATGATGATGGCGGTGGACGACAACGCCAGCGCCCCGCCGATCACCGTCGCGGCACCGCCGCCGGCGCCCAGCGCCCAGGCCGTGAGTCCCAGCACCCCGGTGCACAGCGCCACCTGGGCGCCGCCCAGGCCGAACACCGTCCAGCGCATCGCGCGCAGCTGCGGCAGGGAGAATTCCAGACCGATGGTGAACAGCAGGAAGACGACCCCGAACTCCGCCAGCGGGCGGACCTCCTCGACGTCGCCGACCAGTCCGGTCGCCGACG
This sequence comes from Arhodomonas sp. KWT, assembly GCF_010993615.1. Classification (NCBI taxonomy): domain Bacteria; kingdom Pseudomonadati; phylum Pseudomonadota; class Gammaproteobacteria; order Chromatiales; family Ectothiorhodospiraceae; genus Arhodomonas; species Arhodomonas sp. KWT. Next base: position 746 of record NZ_WNXE01000542.1, read on the forward strand.
GCCCGAGCGCCACCCCCACCGCGAGGTAACCCAGCACCGGGGGCAGGCGCAGACGGCGGAAGGCGGTCACGGCCACCACCGAGGCAGTGAGCAGGATCAGGACCTCGTCGAGCATGGGCACGCCGGGGCGTCCTCCCGGTGGCGAAGGGGACGCGCACATCCTAACCCGGAAACCACCCCGATGCGCCGCCCGCGCTGCCCTGTTCGGGTGCGCGGAATGCACCATTGTGGCGCGTTGGGAACGGGCTGGGGACGATTCGTGGAGGGTGGGGCGGTGGCACGGCTTGTGCTTCTCCCGCAGTGAAGCCATTCCACAAGGATGCACCAACCATGACTTACCGTTCCCTGC
>NZ_WNXE01000543.1:0-1094 GCF_010993615.1 Arhodomonas sp. KWT
TCGGCGACGACCGACAGGTCCAGCAGCATGCCCACGGTGACGAAGAACAGCCCCAGCAGGACGTCCCGGAACGGGCGGATGTCCGCCTCGATCTGGTGTCGGTATTCGGTCTCGCCGAGCATGATTCCGGCGAGAAAACCGCCCAGCGCCAGCGACAGCCCGGCAAGGTGACTCGTCCAGGCCGCGAACAGGGCCACCAGCAGGACCGTCAGGGTGAACAGCTCGTTGGAGCGTGCCCGCGCGACCTCCTGGAACAACGGGCGAAGCGCCCAGTGGCCGATTGCGAGCAGGACGGCGAACACCAGCGCGCCGCGCACGAACGCCGCGCCCATGGCCAGGGCGATGCCGTCGCCGGTCTCGCGCCCGAGCAGCGGGATCAGGATGAGCAGCGGCACCACCGCGAGGTCCTGGAACAGCAGTACGCCCACCGCCCGGCGGCCGTGCCGGCTGTGGATCTCCACCTGCTCGGTGAGCTGCTTGATGATGATGGCGGTGGACGACAGCGCGAGTGCCCCGCCGATCACCGTCGCGGCGCCGCCGCCGGCGCCCAGCGCCCAGGCCGTGAGTCCCAGCACCCCGGTGCACAGCGCCACCTGCGCCCCGCCCAGGCCGAACACCGTCCAGCGCATGGCGCGCAGCTGCGGCAGGGAGAATTCCAGGCCGATGGTGAACAGCAGGAAGACGACCCCGAACTCCGCCAGCGGACGAACCTCCTCGACGTCGCCGACCAGCCCGGTCGCCGATGGCCCGAGCGCTACCCCCACCGCGAGGTAACCCAGCACCGGGGGCAGGCGCAGACGGCGGAAGGCGGTCACGGCCACCACCGAGGCGGTGAGCAGGATCAGGACCTCGTCGAGCATGGGCACGCCGGGGCGTCCTCCTGGTGGCGAAGGGGACGCGCACATCCTAACCCGGAAACCTCCCCGATGCGCCGCCCGCGCTGCCCTGTTCGGGTGCGCGGAATGCACCATTCTGGCGCGTTGGGAACGGGCTGGAGACGGTTCGTGGAGGGCGGGCCGGTGGCACGGCTTGTGCTTCTCCCGCAGTGAAGCCATTCCACAAGGATGCACCAACCATGACTTACCGTTCCCTGC
>NZ_WNXE01000544.1:0-1092 GCF_010993615.1 Arhodomonas sp. KWT
CCAGTGCCGGGCCCACTGCTCGATCTGCGCCTTGTTGGCATCGGACTCGGCGGCGGCGGTCTTGAGCACCGAGTCCACCCAGCGGCTGGTCTCGCCGTACCACTCGTTCATGAACTCGTTGAGCATGGAGATCGTCGAGCCGGCGTCCTTCTGCAGCTCGCCGTCGATGCGCTCGTAGACCAGCGGGAACGAGAGCCCGTCCAGGGCGAAGTTCTGCGCCACGAACAGCTCGAACCAGTCCCGGGTGACCATCAGGTCCTCGGTGAGCCGGCGCAGCGGCTGCCAGGTCTCCGCCTCGAGCCAGGCCTGTTTGCCCCGGTCCAGGGACTCGCAGGTGTTGCCGTCGAGCATCAGCCCGATGCGGGAGAGGTACTGGGCGATGCCCAGCCGATCCACGGCATTGAAGCTCGCCGCCTGGGTGATGGCAGTGCCGTAGCCGTAGGCGCAGATGTACATGTTGTTGAGGTTCGCCGCGTACTCCGCGTGACGCAGGGGCACGAACACCGCCTCCGCGCGCTCCCGGGTTCCGGCACCGACCAGATCGAGGAGATTGCGCTTGTCCACGAAGGCGTAGTTGCGCTCGGCGACGTCCTGCTGCTTGGAGCGGGTGATCGTCCAGGTGCCGTAGTAGAACTGCCGCGGATCGCGGAAGGCGTACCAGTCCGCCATGTCGATGGCGGTACGGCCCGTGTCGTAGAGCTCGTGGTCCGGGTCCCAGAGGGGCCGGTAGTGGAAGTTCACCGTGGGCTGGAGGTCGTACATCGCCTCCAGGTAGCGCGAGGCGGGCTTGTCCGCCCCCTGGCGTCGGGCCACGTTGGAGAACGTGTGCCGGATGGGTTCGATGGATGCGGTCTTGATCTCGATCGCCATGCTCTCCTCCTGATTCGCTGACCGTTACGTCCGGGCGCTAGAGTCCGCCCTCGCGCCACTTCTCCCGTTCCGCCTCCCAGCGCGCGGCCTGCTCCTCGGAGATCCGCGCCGCGTTGTTGTGGGCGCAGAACTCCTCGAAGGCCCGCTCCGGCAGGATCATCTCGATGTAGAGATCCGCGTCGCCGAAGGAGAAGTCGAACTCTACGAACCCGTCGGCGCGCC
>NZ_WNXE01000545.1:0-1087 GCF_010993615.1 Arhodomonas sp. KWT
GGTGCTCGGGCCGGTGCTGGTGCTGGCGGTGCTGTTCTTCCGCGGCGGCCTCTACGGTGCCCTGTCCGGACGGGGGGGACGGCAATGACTGAGGCACAGGCGGCGGCGGTCCCGACCTTCGAGGCGCGCGCGCTGTACAAGCGCTTCGGCGGCCTGCAGGCCACCGACGGCCTCTCGCTGGCGCTCGAGCGCGGGCGGGTGCACGCGCTGATCGGCCCCAACGGCGCCGGCAAGACCACCGCGCTGGCACAGCTCAGCGGCGAGCTGCGCCCGGACGAGGGCAGTATCCACCTCGACGGCCGCGACGTCACCGCGCTGGACATGCCGGCACGGGCCCGTCTCGGCATTGCCCGCTCGTTCCAGATCACCGCCGTGTTCGAGTCGTTCACGGTGCGGGAGAACGTCGCCCTCGCCGTGCAGTCCCGGGCCCGCCACCACTTCCACTTCTTCGGCAACGCCGCCCGGGACCGGCGGCTCACCGACGCGGCGGACGCCGCGCTGGAGCAGGTGGGCCTCGCCGATGCCGGCGGACACCGCGTCGCCGCCCTCGCCCACGGCCAGAAGCGCCAGCTCGAGATCGCCATGGCGCTGGCCACCGAGCCGCAGGTCCTGCTGCTCGACGAGCCCATGGCCGGCATGGGCGCGGCGGAGAGCGAGGTCGTCGCCTCGCTGCTGGAGCGCCTGCGCGCGCGTTACGCGGTCCTGCTCATCGAGCACGACATGGACGTGGTCTTCCGCCTCGCCGACACCCTGAGCGTGCTGGTCGGCGGGCGGCTGATCGCCAGCGGCCCGCCCGGCGAGGTCCGCGACGACCCGGACGTGCAGGCCGCCTACCTGCAGGAGTCGTTCTGATGCTGGAGCTCGAGGGCGTCGAGAGCGCCTACGGCAGCAGCCGCGTCCTCTTCGGCGTGGACCTCACCGTCGGCGAGGGCGAGGTGGTGAGCCTGCTCGGGCGCAACGGCATGGGCAAGACCACCACCGTGCGTGCGATCACCGGGCTGACGCCGCCACGGGCGGGCACGATCCGCTTCCGGGGCCGGCGCATCGACGGCCGCCCGGCCTACCGCATCGCCCGCGCCGGCATCGG
>NZ_WNXE01000546.1:0-1086 GCF_010993615.1 Arhodomonas sp. KWT
GCCGCCGAGCCGTGGGCGTGCCTGCGCCCGATGACCAAGGACGGCCCGCCGATCCTCGGTGACAGCGGCGTGCCGGGGCTGTTCCTCAACGTCGGCCCGGGGCATCTCGGCTGGACCTTCGCCGCCGGCGCCGGCCGGGTGGTGGCGGACTGCGTCATCGGCCGGGACCCGGAGATCGACATGCAGGGGCTGACCCTGGCGCGTTACCGACGCCAGCCGAGGGGCTAACGTCCGCGGCGGGCGGTGCCGGCGTCGCCGTCAGCGGTTCATGCGGTAATAGGCGGTGACGACGGTGACCTGGTCCTCGTCCTCCGCAGTCGCGGTGCTGTCGCCGTAGGCCATGCGGTCATCGACGCTCCACGCCACGCCCGTTGTGCCCGTCGAGTCCGCCTCGCTGTCCTCGCGAAACCGGCCGAAGCGGGCATCCGCCTTGCCGTCGATCCCGGCGTCGAGATGCCGCGCGAGGGAGGGGGTGAGGTCGCGGATCACCATCACGTTGCGCTCCCGGGTCACGTAGTTGTCCACGGAGGAGCCGGGCACGGCCCACTCCACCGTCCGGAAGCAGACCTGCACCTCCTGGGGATTGCCGTTGCTGTCCTGGTAGACGTAGCGGTCGTTCTGTCCCTCCGCACGGCCTTCCGGCAGCTCCACGCCGGCGGCGAGGAAGGTGTTGAGCAGGGCATCGTCCGTGCCGTTGCACAGTGCCGAGCCGTCGCCGTTGATCTCGCCGCCGGGGTCGGAGGGGGCGTCGCCCGGGACCACGCCGGTATTGGCCGTGTAGGTGTCGTAGGCGATCTGCCAGCCCTGCACGAACGTGCTGGAGATGCGCTGGTACTGCGCGTTGCGATACAGATCGCGACCCACGGTCACCGCGCTGATGATCAGCCCGATCACCGCGAGCACGATCGCGAGCTCGAGCAGCGTGAAGCCGGCGGCGGTACCGCCAGGGGCGGCTGCGCCGGGCGTCCGGGTCCGGTGGTTGGCTGTGTTCACGGTGCTTGCCTCGGTGCCTGGGTAAGAGGGCATGACGGTGGCCATCGCTCAGAAGCCGCGCGCGTCGGCGTCAAGGGCGTTGTCGCGGATGGA
>NZ_WNXE01000547.1:0-1086 GCF_010993615.1 Arhodomonas sp. KWT
CGGCGCACTTGTCCGTTGACAATCAACCCGTTACCGCCGGATAGTCCTAGTTCGCTGCCGCGTAGGCAGCTCAGAAAAATCCTGCGGCGACGGCCGAGCACGTGGAGAAGTTCGCTGCCGCGTAGGCAGCTCAGAAACGCAATTCTTGAATGCGGTAGTCACTCCCGTCGTTCGCTGCCGCGTAGGCAGCTCAGAAAGTGCTGTTCCAAACGCTTGCGTCGCCGCGTAGGTTCGCTGCCGCGTAGGCAGCTCAGAAATTGAGGTCCGCCGCCCCATCGATGTAGTAGGGGTTCGCTGCCGCGTAGGCAGCTCAGAAATGCTCGGCGAGACCCGCGGCACCGCCTACGTCGTTCGCTGCCGCGTAGGCAGCTCAGAAATGCGCCATCGACCCGCTGTTCGCCTTCGAGAAGTTCGCTGCCGCGTAGGCAGCTCAGAAAAGCGGGAAGGGCTCGTCCTCGCCGCCTGAGAGGTTCGCTGCCGCGTAGGCAGCTCAGAAATGGTCGACGATGGCGTCCAGCGCGCGGGCCATGTTCGCTGCCGCGTAGGCAGCTCAGAAATGGAGGGCGCCGGCAGGGACTACCCGGGGGCCGTTCGCTGCCGCGTAGGCAGCTCAGAAAGAATAGGAGCTGCTCCTTCATCACTTCCTCGGGTTCGCTGCCGCGTAGGCAGCTCAGAAAGCCCTTCGGGCCGACAGCTGAGCTTAGGTGTTGTTCGCTGCCGCGTAGGCAGCTCAGAAAGGCAGTGGCATCCAGCCATTGACGCCTTCCAAGTTCGCTGCCGCGTAGGCAGCTCAGAAAATGTTTATTTGTCTCCCGTTAAATAGAGAATTGTTCGCTGCCGCGTAGGCAGCTCAGAAATCCTTGGTGGCGGCGCCGGCGGCGGAGGCGTAGTTCGCTGCCGCGTAGGCAGCTCAGAAATCTGCCGGGATGATCTGGTCTACGAGTGGCTGGTTCGCTGCCGCGTAGGCAGCTCAGAAAAACAGCACGATCTCGGTCACGACCAGCGACGGGTTCGCTGCCGCGTAGGCAGCTCAGAAAGCGGCGAGTGAGGCCGCGAGGCGGCTGCCGGAGTTCGCTGCCGCGTAGG
>NZ_WNXE01000548.1:0-1085 GCF_010993615.1 Arhodomonas sp. KWT
ACCGCGCCGCGCACGATCAGCACGATCAATGCCAGGGCACCCAGCGCGTAAGGCATCCAGGGCTGCACCCAGCGCGAGCCCGAGAGATCGCGATAGGCACCGGTGAGCTGCTGGCCGGTGGCCAGAACCTGCTCGGAGAGCGTGTAGATACCGTCCGCCGCGTCACGAACGCGGAAGAGCTCCGGCGACTGGGAGAGCAGTTCGTCCACGCTGGAGCGCACCTCCTCGAAGTCGGAGGCGATCGCCGAGACGGCACTGCGCGCGTTCTCCCCGGTGACCGGGCTCACCCCGAGGGCCTCGCTGCCCTGGGACAGGCCGTCGATGATCCGGCCGAAACGATCGGAAGCGTCCTCGAGCCGACGGGCCGCGCCGGTGTTGCCGAAACCGCCGCGCACCATGCCCGAGAGGTTACGCCCGATACGTTCGGCAACGGTATTCAGCTCCGCGGCCAGGGCCGCCTGGCGCGCGCTGCCGCCACCGCCGGCAAGGCCGTCCGCCAGGTCGGCGGCACTCTCCTGGATCTGGGGCAGCAACACCCGGAAACGCTCGGCGACGACATTGGCGCGCACGACCATCTCCCGGCGGTCGAGGATGGCATTGACCTCCTCGCGCATCTGCCGCCAGACGCGCACGACCTTGCCGAGCGCCGCCGAGGCCTCGTCGGAGGCCTGCGCGGTGGGCGGCAGCCCGACCTTATCGACGCCCTCGACGAGGTCGTCGATATTCGCCTGAAGGGCGTCACGCCCCGATCCGAGCTCGGCGAACGCGTCGGTCTTGCCGTTCGCCGCCTCGAGGGCGTTCTTGGCGATCTTCTGCGACTGCACGCGCACACTGTCGGCGCGGCTGATGTAGGCCCGGTCGATGTCGCCATAATGGGCGACCAGGGCGAAGGCGGCGATCATGGCGACGATCGCCAGGGCCGCGACGACGGTGAGCAGGTCGGCCACCCGTCTGAGACCGGTGGATGCCTGCCGATTGTCCTCCCTAGCCATATGCGCTGTTTCCTCCTGGCAAGACTTGCCGACCCGTACGCCGACCTAGGCCGACGCCCTGAGAAAGGCGGGATCCCCGGCCAATGCACTCAT
>NZ_WNXE01000549.1:0-1085 GCF_010993615.1 Arhodomonas sp. KWT
CGAAGACCTCCCCCAGCACCGGCCACAGTGCCGCCAGCGAGAGGAGGTCCCGACGGTTGTGATCCAGCACCGCCGGCAGCCGTTCGGTGGTTCCGCCATGCAGCAGCTCGGACCACACCAGCGGCGCCTGGTTCCCGGGCAGATCGTCGTCCCGGCGGAAGCCGAGCAGGCGCGCCTCCGCGGTGGCGAGCCGGCAGTCCGGCCACGTCCGGCGGAAGAGCCGGCGCACCGGGTGCAGGAGGTCCGCGTGGCCGGTCCGTTCAAGGGGGTGGTACTGCCGGGCCAGGCGGAAACGGTCGCGCAGCAGCGGCGCGTCGAAGGACTTGCCGTTGTAGCTGACGAGGACGTCGTCGCCGCCCAGTGCATCGCGCACAGCGGCGAGCATGGCCGCCTCGCCAGCGAACGCCGTGATCAGGTACTGCTCCAGCGCCAGCGCCGTGCCATCCAGGCGCGCCAGGCCGACGAGGTAGGCCACCGTGCCGGTGCCGCCGGCGAGACCGCTGGTCTCGGTGTCGATGAACACCGCGGAGCGGCCGGGGAACGCCCCCACGCCGGGCAGCGCGACGGCGTCGCCGACGCGGCCCAGGGCCACGTGGCCGTGCGCGCTCTCCAGCGGGATGCGCTGGCGCACGCGCACCAGCGAGTCCGCCACCACCTCACCGCCGACGCACGCGGCGACGTCCGCCGCCGGCACCGGCCCCGCCGCCGCACCCGGGCGCCGACGGCCGCCGTCAAGGCGACGCAGGCGCTCGCGCAGGGCGTCGTCGCCCCCGCGCTCGGGGGCGTCGTCCGTGCCGGCCTGGCGCCGGAGGGTGTCAAGACGCGCGCGGAGACTCATCACCGATGAACAGCTCGAGCACGGTCAGCGCCGCCTGTCGGGGCGAGAACCCGCGCTGGTCCTCCGAGGCGAGGATCGGGCCGACACAGCCTGGGCAGCCGTGCTCACAGCCGCAGGCCGCCACGAGATCCCGCGCATCCGCCGCCACGGCGTGACGCTGGCCGAACAGCGGCTCGGAGAGGCCGACGCCGCCGGGGTAGTTGTCGTACAGGAACACCGCGGGGCGGAAGTGGCGCTCCGCCTCCGG
>NZ_WNXE01000054.1:0-6552 GCF_010993615.1 Arhodomonas sp. KWT
TACTCCACCGCGACCCGGTCGGAAACCCGAACTGCCGGTAGCCGGGTCCCTTCGGGATTGTGTGCGGTCAGGGGGGGAGTGGCCACGACACGAGACGGGTTGCGGGTTGCCTTTCGTTCATTAAATAGCTATGTTCACGAAACATGAACAATGCAAAAACATGAACACATGACCCGGTCACCTCACGAATACGATCTCCTGGACTCAGTTGCCCGTCGCCTCTCAACGGCCACGGCACTATCGCTCGAGCCCGTTCCGGGCACGGGGTCTTGGATCGATGGGCAACTGGTAATCTCGATGCCCGATGGACCCCGGCACTGCTATTCGGTGGCGCTGAGGCGCAACCTTCGACCCGCCTCGTTGGGCGCCATAGTCCTCCAGTTGCGTGAGCTCCCGCAGCCAGCGCTTCTGGTGGCTGACTACGTTAATCCGAATATCGCGGAGCGCCTTGCCGACGAGCGCATCGAATTCATGGATGCCGCCGGAAACGCCTACCTGAACCAACCGGGCCTGTTCGTTTGGGTCAAGGGGCAGAAGCCTGCATGGGAATATGGGCTCGCCCGGTCAGATGCGGTGTCGCCGCTGGAGAAGAGCGACGGTTTCAAGCCATCCAGCCTGTACGTCATTTTCGCGTTGCTCTGCAAACCGGGCCTGGAGTCGGCGCCCTATCGGGAAATCGCCGCCTCATCCAACGTCGCCCTGGGCTCGGTGAACTGGGCCATGCGGGAGCTTCGGGAGCGCGGTTATCTATACCAGAAGGGCCGGAATCGTCGGCAACTGATCCGCAAGTCCGACCTCAGGGACCGCTGGGTGGCGTCCTTCATCGACAAGCTCCGGCCGAAACTGAGGCTGGGACGGTTCACCATGTTGAAGCCGACCGACGAGTGGTGGCGCTCGCTAACGGCCGACGAATTCGACATCGTCTGGAGTGGGGAGATCGCGGCCTGGAAGATGACTGGTTATTTGCGTCCGGAGCGCGCCACGCTCTACGCCGATAACCTACCGCGCGGATTCCTGAATCGACATCGGCTGGCCCGCTCGGATGACGGTGAGATCCAGATATCACGTCGGTTCTGGGGATTTGTGTCAGGCACGACGGATCGTGCCATCGCCCCCCCACTGCTGGTCTATGCCGACCTGGTGGCGAGTGGCGAAAGCAGAAATCTGGAAACGGCAAAGCTGATTCATGAGCGATATCTTTCTGAGTCTGAGTCCGGGCAGTGACAGCCGGCTCCCGCCCCTGGAGGCAATGTCGGAGGCGGCAGCGGATGAAGCTCTCGAATTCATGGTCGTCGGCGCCACCGCGAGGGATCTGGTACTGCACCGCGGTTTCGGGATCCGGGCAATACGTGCCACGCAGGACGTCGATGTCGGCGTTCACGTCGCATCGTGGAACGATTACGAAAAGCTGGTCGATAACCTCCTGGGCCGGGGGTGGAAAAGGCGGCAGGAACGGCGCTACCACCGGCTCCATTACACTGAGCATCAGTGGATAGACATCGTGCCGTTTGGCGGCATTGCGCGCCCTGATGGCACCATTGCGTGGCCGCCCGACGGTAACGAAGTGATGTCCACCCTGGGGTTTTCGGAGGCCTTCAGGCACGCGCTCCTATTCGAGCTGCCAAGTGGGTACCTCTGCCCCGTAGCGTCTCTGCCCAGCCAGGCTCTACTGAAGATAGCGGCCTGGCTCGATCGCAAGGCAGCCAGCGACGCCTCTGACCTGGCATTCCTTATGGAGACGTACGCCGACGCCGGCAACCTCGATCGCCTCTATGAGGGCGAATCGCCTGTGGCGGAACAATACGACTACGAGGTTTCCCTTGCAGCCATCCACCTCCTGGGCATGGACATTCGGCGCACGGCAAGCACGCAAGCGATCGGCGGCGTCCTCGACAGCCTCAGACAAGCCCTGGAAACGCCTGACGCATCTGCCCTTATTATCGCGAGCACCGGTCATCTTGCTGATCCAGCGGATATCGACCAGGCGGTGAAACGATTCGAGGCACTTGTTCGTGGCATGTCCCACCAATAGTGGCACCGCTCACGTCTTCGGCGTGCTTGCCGTACGGGGTCTCTGGACAGGGCCGTTTCAGCGCGTGAGTAACCGGGACCGCGCCGAGATCATCCGGCACGGCCCCCAAAGTCTCACAGCGCCCAGAGGTCGACGAACTCGTGCACCGGCATCGCCTCCAGGCGCTCGCGCTCGCCGCAGGCATCAAGGATGCGCCCGGCCTGTTTCGGGGCGAAGCGGGTGGCGAGCGACCGCTCGAACTTGTCCTTCAGCACCGGGATGCCCTCGTCACGGCGGCGCCGGTGGCCGATGGGGTACTCCACCGCGACCCGGTCGGTGGTGCTGCCGTCGGTGAAGAACACCTGCACCGCATTGCCGATGGAGCGCTTCTCCGGGTCGAGATAGTCCTTCGAGAACTGCTCGTTCTCCACCACCTTCATGCGATCGCGCAGGGCGTCGATACGGGGATCGGCGGCGACGTGATCCTCGTAGTCGTCGGCGGTGAGGCGGCCGAAGATCAGCGGCACCGCGGTCATGTACTGGATGCAGTGGTCGCGGTCCGCCGGGTTGTTCAGCGGACCGGTCTTGTCGATGATCCGCACCCCCGCCTCCTGGGTCTCGATCACCACCTTCTCGACCTCGTCGATCCGGTCGCGGACCTGCGGGTGCAGGGTCATCGCCGCCTCGGCCGCGGTCTGGGCGTGGAACTCCGCCGGGAAGGAGAGCTTGAAGAGGATGTTCTCCATCACGTAGCTGCCGTAGCCCCGGCTGAACTGCAGCTCGTTGCCCTTGAACAGCACGTCGCGGAAGCCCCAGGTCGGCGCCGACAGCGCCTTGGGATAGCCGATCTCGCCCCGGTCGACGATCAGCGCCAGGCGCAGCCCGCGGGAGGAGGCATCCCCCGCCGCCCAGCTCTTGCGCGGGCCCGCCTGCGGGGCGTGGCGGTAGGCGCGCAGGGCGGAGCCGTCGATGAAGGCGTGGGAGGCGACGTTGGTGACGTCGTCCACGTCGCCGCCGAGCAGGCCCATGGACACGCAGGCGGAGGCGATGCGCACCAGCATCACGTGGTCCAGGCCCACGCGGTTGAAGCTGTTCTCCAGCCCCAGGATGCCCTGGATCTCGTGCGCCTTGATCATCGCTGTGAGGAGGTCGCGCACCGTCATCGGCGCCCGGCCCTCGGCCACCGCGCGGCGGGAGAGGTGATCGGAGAGCGCGAGGATCGCGCCGAGATTGTCCGAGGGGTGGTTCCACTCCGCCGCCAGCCAGGTGTCGTTGAAGTCCAGCCAGCGCACCATCGCGCCGATGTTCCACGCCGCGGTCACCGGGTCGAGGCGGAAATGCGTACCCGGCACCTTCACGCCGCCCGGCATGTCCGCGCCCTCGACCACCGGCCCCAGCAGCTTGGTGCAGGCCGGATACTGCAGCGCCAGCATCCCGCAGGCGAGGGTGTCCATCAGGTCGTAGCGGGCGGTCTCGTACGCCTCCGTGGACGTGATCTCCGTGTTGACCACGTACTCGGCGATGTCCTTGAGGGGCTGGTCGTAATCGGGACGGGCGCCCGATCCGGTGGTCGTGCTCATGGTATCGTCCTCCGCATTAGCTGGCCCACCGTGCTCCGGAAACGGTGCCGGGAGACGGAGACACGGCCCTTCCCCGGGACCGCGCGCCTACTCCCGTTCTGGTGTCTCCCCCGGAGACTCTAAACCCCTAATGCGGCGTGTGTGCAGACCGCGCTCACGATACCCGGCGCCGGCCCGGGCCATGCCCCGCCCGATCCTGCCGGCGGGATTGCGCGCCGTCCGCCCGGGAGAGGCCTCCCGGTGCGGCGGCACGGGCCGGTTCAGGACCGGTCGAAACCGAACAGCTCGGCCGGGTTATCCACCAGGATACGCTGGCGCTCCGCCTCGTCCGGGGCGTACCGATAAAGCAGCTCCAGCAGCTCCGCGTCGTTGGGCGGCGGCATCCGGGACAGCGGGTGCGGCCAGTCGCTGGCCCACACGACGCGATTCGGGGCGGCGTCGATATAGGCACGGGCAATCGGCAGCACGTCGTCCCAGGGGTAACCCTCGGCGGAGATCTTCTCGCCCAGGGAGAGCATGACCCAGAAGTTGCCTTTGCCGAGCAGCTCGATGGTCTTGCGGACGTTGGGATCGTCCACGCCCAGACGGGCATCGGCGCGTCCCAGGTGATCGATCAGCACCGGGATGTCCAGGTCCTCGTAGAGCTCGACGCTGTCAAGGATGCCGTGCTTTTCCGGCTGGATCTTCGCGTACCAGCCCAGTTCGCGCAGCCGGCCGGCGGCGTGGCGGAACTCCCGCGGCGACAGCCCCACCCCCAGCTCCTTGCGGAAGGTGAAGCGCGCACCGCGCACGCCGGCCTCGTGCAGCGTCTCGATGTACGCGTCGTCACGCTCCTTCAGCGCGATGGCGTTGGCGCAGCCGCGATAGTCGGGGCCGGCCTGCTCGAGCGCGTCCAGCACCACGCTGTGATCGGCGCCATAGGTGGTCGCCTGGACGATCACGCCGCGCTCGACCCCCAGGGCTCGGTGCATGTGCAGTGCCGCGTCGATGGTCGCCGAGGGCATCCTGAAGGGCGCGTCCGCGCGCATCGGATAGACATCCGGATCGCCGAACACGTGGAACTGCGCGTCGCACGTGTTCGCCGGCGGCGCTTCCCGGGGCGCGCGGGGATCCGGATTGAACGGGAAATACTCGGGCATGGTGGCTCCTGCCGTTAGCGGATCGAAGGGCCGCCCCGGGCACGCGGCCCGGGGTCAGCGGGTCAGGACCCGGCCCGGCGGCCGATTACCGCCATCACGTCGCACTGAATCAGAAACCTCGATTCCACCGGGTTCTGGATGGCGTGCCGGGCGGGCCGGGAGTCCGGATCGGGGAACATCTTCAGCCATTCGGCGTTGAGCACATCCCGCTGGGAACGGTCCTGCATCCAGACCGTCATTTTCAGGATGTCGTCGGTGCTGCCGCCGGCGGCTTCGACGATGTTGCGCACGTGCGTGAACATGTGTGCGCACTGCGTGGGCAGGTCCGCGCCCAGCTCCCCGGTCTCCGGGTCGGTCCCGTTGATCACGCCGGAAGCCACAAGGTCCCCGATCCGGCTCGCGGCCGGGATCGGGTTGTTGTGCTGAAAGCCGGCGCTGTCAACGCTCTTGCGTCGTGACATGCGGGGATGCCTCCCGATCAGCGATGGATGTCGGCCTCGCGGATCAGCGTGGCCCAGCGCTCGTACTGCTCGTCCAGGAACGCCTTGAACTCGTCCACGTCCATGGCACGGGCGTCGGCGCCGGCGGTCTCGAATTTCTTCTCCACGGCCGGGTCGTTGAGGATCTTCTCCAGCGCCGCGTTCAGCCTGTCCACGACCTCGTCGGGGGTCCCCGCCGGGCCGAACAGGCCGGTAAAGGTCTCCGATACCGCGTCGGAATAGCCGAGCTCCTTGAGGGTGGGGACGTCGGGCAGGGACGGCAGGCGTTCCGGCGAGGTCACGGCCAGCGCCTTCAGCTTGCCGCTGTTGATGTACTGCCTGGCCACGGTGTACTGATCGAAGTTGAAGTCCACACGGCCGCCGAGCAGATCGGTGGTGGCCGGGGCGTTGCCCGCGTACTGGACGGTCAGCCATTCGGTGTCCAGCAGACGCTGCATCATTTCACTGATCAGGTGATTCTGGGTGCCGGCGCCCGGGGAGGCCATGGTCAGCTCGCCGGGGTTCGCCTTGGCCTTTTCGAACAGTGCCTCGGCGGAATCCACACCCAGCTCCGGATTCACCTGCAGCACCAGCGGCACGAAGGAGATGGAGCCGATGGGCGCAAAATCGTCCTTCCAGAAGTAGTTGTCCTTACGGAACAGCAGCGGGCTGAACAGCACCGGGCCGTTGGGGGCGACGAACAGGGTGTAACCGTCGCTCTTGGCGTTGATCACGTGGGAAGCGGCAATCATGCCGCCGGCGCCGGGCCGGTTCTCGACCACGAACGGCTGGCCGAATTCCTTCTCCAGGCGGTCGGCGATGATACGCGCGTTGAAGTCGACGTTGCCCCCCGGCGGATAGGGGACCACCAGCTGCACCGGCTTCTCCGGCCATGCCGCCTGGGCACCACCGGTCAGGCACAGCAACAGGAACGGAACGATCAGGCATTTGAAAAATCGCATTTTCTCTCTCCTCCCGATGCGGGGCGTTTGGCGTCGCGCCCCATACGACGAATGCCTTTTGTGTTGTTTCGGATCAGCTTCTGCATCCGCCGCCGCGCCTTCAAGCGCCTGAAGCCGGAGACGTCCACCATGTGGATTTTTTGACTCATTTGCCCCCGGGGTAGCCTTCCGGCCCCCGTCGTGGACGCACAGAGCCCGCCGGAGGAGGGAGACCGGGAACCGGTGCACAGCGCGACGACGGCGGCCGTTCCCGGCATGAACCACGGCGGCCGGCCATACCCCGGGGGCACACCAGTGACGCCCGCCGGCCGCACCCCACACGGCGCCATCACGGTTCGACGGCCTCATGGCGCGGTTTCAGGGGATGACTTCTGCGATTGA
>NZ_WNXE01000054.1:6648-13641 GCF_010993615.1 Arhodomonas sp. KWT
CAACGGATACGGGGCCGATTTCCTCACCCCGGGCCAACGGCGCTCGCAACCACAAAGTCCACTATATGGACTTTTACGTCAGCACGTCGTTGTACCTTTCTCGCCCCCCTGCCTAGCATTCCGGTTAAACGATAAACAGCGAATCCACGGTGAGGAGAGAGATGTGCAAGTCGACATCGGCGCGCTTTCGCCCCAGCAGTGCTACCGCCTGATCAGCGGGATCGTGGTGCCCAGGCCGATCGCCTGGATCAGCTCCCGGTCTCCGGAGGGCGTGGTCAATCTCGCCCCCTTCAGCTGCTTCACGTTCGTCTCCAACAGCCCCCTGATGGTGGGCATCAATATCGGCCGCAAGGCCGGCCGCGAAAAGGATACGGCGCGCAACATCCGGACGCTCGGCGAGTTTGTCGTCAATATCGCCGACTGGTCCATGGTGGAAACGGTGCACGCCAGCGCCGTGGAATACGACACCCACGAGAGTGAGGTGGAGAGCCTGGGTCTGGCGGTGGAGCCGTCCGGAACCATTACCCCGCCGCGGTTGGCGATGACGCCGATCGGCATGGAGTGCCGGCTGCACAGCATCACCGCCTTCGGCGATACCGGCGCCGAGTTCTTCGTCGGCGAGGTCAGGCTGGTGCACATCGCGGACGCGCTCTACCAGGACGGCCGCATCGACACCCGCGCGCTGCAGCCGGTGTGCCGCATCGCCGGCGCCAACTACGCCACCCTCGGCGAGATCCGTGAGCTCAAGCCCGTTGCGCAAACCCCCAAGACCGTCGTGGAGCGCCGGCCATGAACGACGACACCCGACCGCCGGACAGCGACGGGGACACGCCGGGCGGCGACCACGGCGACGGCGGCAGGACCGTGGGCGCACGCAGCATCCGGCGTGCCCTGGCGATTCTCCGCATCCTCGCCACCGGCCAGGAACACGGGGTCCGGATCACCGACATCGTCTACCAGACGGGCCTCAACCGGCCCACGGTCCACCGCATCCTGCGCGTGCTGATCGAAGAGAAGGCGGTGGAGCAGGACCCCGAGACGCGCCGCTACATGGTCGGCCCGGAAGTATCCCTGCTGGGGCTCTCGCGCACCGCGCGGGTGCCGGTGAAGACCGTGGCCGAGCCCTACCTGCGGCACATCGCCGAACAGTGCGGCGACAGCGTCTTCCTGACCATCCGCAGCGGCTTCGACTCCATCTGCGTGGACCGCAAGACCGGCAGCTACCCGGTGAAGGTGCTGTCCATCGAGGTGGGCGCACGCCGGCCCCTGGGCATGAGCGTGTCCGGGCTGGTGCTGCTGGCATTCGCCGGCGACGACGAGGACGTGGACGAGGTGCTGCTCGGCAACGAACAGCGCCTGGCCGGCCACGGGCTGGAACCGGACGCGGTCCGCCGCCGGATCACCGAGACGCGCACCCTGGGCTACGCCTACAGCGAGGTGGGCGTGGTGCCCGGCACCCGCGCCCTGGCGCTGCCGGTGTTCGACACCGAGGGCGGGCTGGTGGCCTCCGTGGCGGTATCCGCCATGGCCGACCGGCTCAGCCCGGAACGGCTGGCCACCCTGGTGCCCCTGATCCGCCAGCAGACCGAGTTGATCGCCAAACGCCTCAGCGAAGTCCAGAAACGCCGCCGCTAGGCGCCCCTATAGAGTCTGGAGCGACCATGACATCCACGACCCTGCGCCCGGGAGGGCCCCTGCTGAGCGGCGCCGTCTACGGCTGCCTGCTCAACGTCCGCGACGAGCTGGACCGGCTCGGCGACGCCATCGACGAGCCCCCGTACAACGGCGCCCCCACCGGCCCGGTGCTGTACGTGAAGACCCCGAACACCCACATCGCCGCCGGCGCGCCGGTGCCCATTCCCGCCGACGTGGACCGGGTCCGTGTGGGCGCGAGCCTGGGCGTCGTGATCCGGGACACGCTGACCCGTGCCGACACCGGCCAGGCTGCGGCGGCGATCGCCGGCTACACCCTGGTGAACGACGTCACCGTGCCCCACGAGAGCCTGTTCCGGCATCCCCTCAAGCAGAAATGCCGCGACGGCTTCTGCCCGATCGGCCCGTGGCTGGTGGACGCCGCTGACCTGCCGGACCCGGCGACGCTGAGCGTGCGCGCCTTCGTCAACGGCGAATGCCGCCACGAGGCCGGCCTGGATCGGCTGGTACGCCCGGTGGCCACGCTCCTCGCCGACATCTCCGATTTCACCAGCCTCTACCCCGGTGACCTGATCCTCGCGGGTGTCTCCCCCGACGTGCCGCTTGCCGGCCCGGGCGACACCGTGGCGGTGGAGATCGACGGCCTCGGCCGGCTGGTGAATCCACTGGTCCGGGAATCGAGCCACCGGGAGCACACGTCATGAAGCGGGCACGTATCGCCTTCGAGGGCCGGGTCCATCAGGCCCGGGAGGACAACGGCCGGGTGCGCCTGGCGGACGGCCGCCACGTGGCGGAGAGCGAGGTGGTCTGGCTGCCCCCGGTGACGCCGGGCACGATCCTGGCACTGGGCCTGAACTACGCCGACCACGCCGCCGAGATCGCCTCCAGCGCCCCGAATGAACCCATGGTCTTCCTCAAGGGCGCCAACACCCTGGTGGGCCACCGCGCCTTCACGCCGCGGCCCGTCGACGCCACCAACATGCACTACGAGTGCGAGCTCACGGTGGTGATCGGCCGGCCCGCCCGCCGTGTGGCACGGGCGGACGCCTACGACTACATCGCCGGCTACACCGTCGCCAACGACTACGCGGTGCGCAACTACCTCGAGGGCTTCTACCGCCCCAACTTCCGCATCAAGAGCCGCGACAACGGCACGCCCATGGGCCCGTGGCTGGCGGACACGGCGGAAATCCCGGACCCGATGGACCTGCGGCTCACCACCCGCGTCAACGGCGAGACCACGCAGCAAGGCACCACCCGGGACATGATCTTCGACGTCCCCTTCCTGATCGAATACTTCAGCAGCTTCATGACCCTGCGGCCCGGCGACGTGATCCTCACCGGCACCCCAAAGGGCACCGTGAACGTCATGCCCGGCGACGAGGTGGTCACCGAGATCGAGGGCATCGGCGCCCTGCACAACACCATCGTCGCGAGGACACCGTGATGCTCAGTGAAGACGCCATCCGCGACGCGGCCGAACGGCTCGACCACGCCGAGAGCGACCGCAGCCAGATCGACCATCTCACCCTGCAGTACCCGGAGCTGGGCTTCGAGGACGCCTATGCCATCCAGCGCCGCTGGGTGGACATGAAGGCGGCCCGCGGCCGCCGCGTGATGGGCCACAAGATCGGCCTCACCTCCCGGGCCATGCAGCGGTCCGCGCACATCGACGAGCCGGACTACGGCGTCCTGCTCGACGACATGTTCTTCGAGGACAACGGCGGGATCCCGGTGGAGCGGTTCATCGTGCCGCGCCTGGAGGTGGAGCTGGCGTTCGTCCTCTGCGGCGACCTGACCGGCCCGGACTGCACCGTGCTGGACGTGATGCGCGCCACCGAGTACGTCATCCCGGCGCTGGAGATCATCGACGCCCGCGTCCGCCAGGTGGACCCGGCCTCCGGTGCCCCGCGCAAGGTGTTCGACACCATCTCGGATAACGCCGCCAACGCCGGCGTGGTGCTCGGCGGGCGCACCTTCCGCCCGTTCGACGTCGACCTGCGCTGGAGCGCGGCGGTATGCAGCCGTAACGGCGTGGTCGAGGAAACCGGCGTGGCCGCCGGCGTGCTCGGCCACCCCGCCAAGGGCATCGCCTGGCTGGCCAACAAGCTGGCACCGCACGGCGTCACCCTCAGGGCCGGCGAGATCGTGCTCGCCGGCTCCTTCACACGGCCGGTGGCGGCGTCCGCCGGAGACACCTTCCACGTGGACTACGGCCCGCTCGGCGCGATCGGGCTGCAGTTCGTCTAACGGAGGCGGCGATGGAACTCCCCGTGAACCGTTTCAGGCAGGCACTGCGGGAGGGGCGCACCCAGATCGGCCTGTGGTGCGCCCTGGCCGACGCCTACGCCACCGAGATCGGCGCCGCCGCCGGCTTCGACTGGGTCCTGATCGACGGCGAGCACGGCCCCAACGACGTACGCTCGATCCTCGCCCAGCTGCAGGCGGTGGCCCCCTATCCCGCGCACCCGGTGGTGCGGCCCGTCAACGGCGAGTCCGACACCCTCAAGCCGCTGCTCGACGCCGGCGCCCAGACCCTGCTGGTGCCGATGGTGGAGAGCGTCGAGCAGGCGCGGCGCATCGTCGCCGCCACCCGCTACCCGCCCCACGGCCATCGCGGCGTCGGCGCCGGCCTGGCACGGGCGTCGCGCTGGGGCCGGGTGGCGGACTACGTGCACCGCTGCCACGAGCAGCTGTGCGTGCTGGTGCAGGTGGAAAGCCGCGCCGGCCTGGCCGCCCTGGACGGGATCGCGGCCGTGGACGGCGTGGACGGTGTCTTTATCGGCGCCGCCGACCTCGCCGCCGACATGGATCACCCCGGCGAGCCCGGTCACCCGGAGGTCAACGCGGCGGTGCTCGACGCGTTCAGCCGCATTCAGGCGGCGGGCAAGCCCGCCGGTGCGCTGACGCTCAACGAGGACCGGGCCCGCGAGCACCTTGCCGCCGGCTGCCGGTTCCTCGCCGTGGGCGCCGACGCCGCCCTGCTGGCCCGCGCCACCGACGCCCTGCTGCGCCGTTTCACGACACCGGAGGGCGATGCGCCGCCCACGCACGGAGGTTACTGACCCTATAGATAACCGGTCCCGGCACGGTCGCCGCACTTTCGGAGGAGGAGAGCGATCAATGACACGTCCAATCAACTGGCTTCAGGTCGGTGCCGCAGCGCTGCTCGGCCTGGTCGGTGCCTTTTTCGTCTGGCACGGCAGCGACTACCCGATGGGCTCGCTGCGCCGCATGGGGCCGGGGTTCTTCCCGGTCATCGTCGGGGCCGTGCTGCTGCTGTTCGCCATCCTGCTGGTGCTGGAGGTGGCGCACTCGGAGAAGGAAAAGGACTTCTGGATTCCCCGGCCGATCCTGATGGTCTCCGCAGGCTTCGTCGCCTTCGCCGCACTGCTGGAGCGCGCCGGCCTGGTGCCCGCCACGCTGGTCATGGTGATCCTGGTCTCGCTGGCCGAGAAGCCGCTGCGGCCGGTCTCGGCGGCGGCCAACGCGGTGGCGCTGAGCGTGCTCGGCGTCGTGGTGTTCCTCTACAGCTTCGGCATCCCCGTCGCGGCGATTCACTGGTGATCTGATGGATATCCTGCATAACCTGGCGCTGGGCGCCGGCGTCGCCTTCTCCCTGCACGGGCTGCTGTTCTGCTTCGTGGGCGTGCTGGTGGGCACGTTCGTGGGCGTGCTGCCGGGCATCGGCCCCCTAGCGGCGATCTCCCTGGCGCTGCCGCTGACCTATTACCTCTCGCCGCCGATCGCACTGATCATGTTGGCGGGCATCTTCTACGGCGCCCAGTACGGCGGTTCCATCGCCGCCATACTGCTGAATCTGCCGGGCACGGCCTCCGCGGCGGTAACCTGCCTGGACGGCAACCAGCTCACGAAGCAGGGCCGCCCGGGCGTGGCCCTGTTCACCGCCGCCATCGCCTCGTTCACCGGCGGGATCTTCGCCCTCGTGATGGTGCTCGGCTTCACCCCAATGATCGCGTCCTTCGCCACGGACTTCGGAGCCCAGGACTACTTCTCGATCATGCTGCTGGGCCTGGTCGCCGCGTCCACGCTCTCGGTGGGCTCGCCGCTGAAGGGCATGACCATGGTGGTGCTCGGTATCGCCCTGGGCATGGTGGGCATCGACGACACCTCCGGCGCCGAGCGCTTCACCTTCGGCCTGCTGGCGCTCTCCGACGGCGTCAACCTCGTGGCCCTGGCCATGGGCCTGTTCGGGGTCGGCGAGATCCTCGCCAACCTGGGGCAGACGCATCGCGAGCCCCTCAAGACCGACGGGCTGACCTTCCGGTCCATGCTGCCCAGGCGCGAGGAATGGCCCGGCCTGTGGCGGACCATCCTGCGCGGCTCCGGCATCGGCGCCTTCGTGGGCGCACTCCCGGGCTCCGGCCCCGCGATCGCGGCATTCATGTCCTACGCCGCGGAGAAGAAGATCAGCAGGAACCCGGAGGCGTTCGGCAAGGGCGAGCTGCGCGGCGTCGCCTCACCGGAATCCGCCAACAACGCCGCGGTGCAGGCCGCCTTCATCCCCACCCTGAGCCTGGGCATCCCCGGCGACGCGGTGATGGCCGTGCTGCTCGGCGCCATGATCCTCCACGGCATCACCCCGGGGCCCATGCTCGTGACCAGCGAGCCGGAGATGTTCTGGGGGCTGGTGGTCAGCTTCGGCATCGGCAACTTCATGCTGCTGATCCTCAACCTGCCACTGATCCGCGTCTGGGTGCGGATGCTCTCGATCCCCTACCACCTGCTCTACCCGGCGATGCTGTTCTTCATCTGCGTGGGCGTCTACTCCGTGCGCAACAGCGTGTTCGACATCTACAGCACGCTCATCTTCGGCGTGATCGGCTACTTCCTCATCCGCCTGCGCTACCCGCCGGCCCCCCTGCTGCTGGGGTTCATCCTCGGGCCGATGATGGAGGTGCACTTCCGCCGCGCCCTGCTGCTCGGCCGCGGCGACTACACCACGTTCTTCGACAGCGTGCCGAGCACCGTATTCCTGATCCTCAGCGCCCTGTTCCTGCTACTGCCGCTGTGGTCGACCTTCCGCAGGCGCACGGCCCGTCTCAGCAAAGAGGGACGGGACTGACGTTGTTGGCGGGAAAATGACCGCTCCGGCAACAACCGCGTCGCCGCCGGGAAACGGGGCGACGCGCGCTTACCGGACCGCGCCGATCAGCATGTCGGCCACGGCACGTACTGCGGGCGCATCCTTCAGATCCGCGTGAATGACCAGCCAGACAGGGCGTGGTTCGGGTCGCTCCGGGGTGACGCGGACGAGATTCCCGTTTCGCGCCGCCATAACGCACGGCAAAAGCGCCACGCCCAGCCCGGCCTCCGCGG
>NZ_WNXE01000054.1:13738-17749 GCF_010993615.1 Arhodomonas sp. KWT
AGCGACCGAGCCGATTCGGCGCATGATGTTCTGTCGCCCTTGTGGCTCGATCATGCGTACGGCCAGATCGGCCTCACCGCTGTCGAGCGAAGCGATGTGCGAACTCGCGGATAGCACGATTTCCAGGCCCGGATGCGCGGCGCGCAGGTCGCGCAAGGCGGGAATGATGATTTCACTGACGAGCACCGGCGGCGCCGTCAGCCTGACGCGGCCGGTCAGCGTGCCCCGCGTGGCGTGAACGAGGCGCTCGATGCGGTGCGCCTGCTGCTCCATGTCCAGGGCGATTTCGGCGATCTCCCGCCCCTTGTCGGTCAGCGGCGTGGCACGGGCGAGCCGGCGCACCAGCTTGTGACCGACGCTTCCCTCGAGCGCGGCGAGCCGGCGCGACACGGTGGCGTGGTTCACACCCAGCGCGCGCGCCGCGCCGGCCAGCGAACCCTCCCGGTGCAGCACCGCCAGAACATGAAGATCGCGCCAATCCATCTGATCATTTTTGCACAGATGACGTGTCGATATACCGAATTCTCAGCAGAGAATCTGCCTGCAAGAATCCTTCGACCACGTCAGACTGGAGCGAAATCATGATCCCGACCCTTCCTCTCGGAACTGCCGGCCCGACGCTGCCCGCGCTTGGCCTGGGCTGCATGGGCATGTCCGAATTCTACGGCGAGACCGATGACGACCGGTCACTGGCCGTGCTCCGGCGTGCCTATGAGCTGGGCGTGCGGATGTTCGACACCGCCGACATGTATGGCAATGGTCACAATGAAGAACTGCTGGCCCGCTTCCTGAAAGAGGGCGGTAGCGACGCCTTCATCGCTACCAAGTTCGGTATTCGCAAGGCACCCGGCGAATACGCCCGCACCATCGACAACAGCCCGGACTATATCCGGCGGGCGTGTGAAGCGTCCTTAAGGCGTCTCGGCGTCGAGCGGCTCGACCTCTACTACGTCCACCGCGCCGAGGCGGGGCGGTCGATCGAGGAAACCATGGAGGTGCTTTCCGGGCTGGTGCAGGCGGGCAAGATCGGGCATATCGGCCTCAGCGAGGTCTCCGTCGAAACCCTGCGCCGCGCCCATGCGGTTCACCCGGTGGCGGCCGTGCAAAGCGAATACTCGCTGACCACCCGCGACATGGAGACCGGGGTGCTTCCCGCCTGCCGTGAACTGGGGATCGCGTTTGTCGCCTACAGCCCACTGGGGCGTGGACTGCTGTCGGGCACGATGAATTGCGGCGATCTGGCCGAGAACGACTTCCGCCGCAACGCGCCGCGCTTTGCCGACGGGGCGCTGGAGGCGAACGTCGCGCGTCTCGGTACGCTGCGACACATCGCCGACCGGCGAGAGGCGACGCCTTCGCAGGTCGCGCTCGCCTGGGTGCTGGCCAAGGGCGTGTTTGCCATTCCGGGCACCAAGCGGGTGGCCTATCTCGAAGAGAATATCGCCGCTACCGACGTTCACCTTACCGCCGATGATCTGACCGAGCTGGATCGCGCCTATGCTCCAGGCAGCTTTACGGGGGATCGCTACACCGCCGAGGGCATGAAGGGTATTGACGCGTGAGCACAGTGGCAGACAGTCCGGATCAGGACGCGGCGGCCGGACGCCACGCGATGCAGGCCATTACCGGCGAGGCGATGGACGGCATTCTCGCCTCCGTCGGCAGTCATTCCCCGCAGCTCGCGGGCAACCTCGTTACCCATGCCTTCGGGTCGGTGATCGCCGACCCGAAGGCATGGGCCTGGTTGCGCGGGAGCTCGCGACCGTCGCCATGCTCGGCGCAATGGGCGGATGAGAGGGCCAGCTGCGCACCCATATCGGGTTCGCACTCGATTGCGGCCTCGCGCCCGAGAAGATCATCGCCGGTGCCGAACACGTCTCGGTCTATGCCGGTTATCCACGTGCGCTGACCATGCTGCGGATCGCACGCGAGGTGCTGAATGATCGCGGAGTGGCGCTTCCGGTCGCCCGGCCTTTCCACCTGCACGATCATACGACACGCCTGTTCGACAGCGGCGGCGATGGTCCGCCCCTGGTGCTGCTCCATGCGCTCAGCCTGGACTGGCGGATGTGGTCCCGCGTCATTCCACTGCTCACGCCGCGTTACCGGGTTATCGCCTACGACCTGCGCGGATTTGGCGGGCTGTCGCTCGGCGGGTCGATCGCGCTGGAGCTGGCGCTCCGGCGGCCCGACCTGGTCACGGACCTGACGGTAATCGCGGCGACGGCATGGCCTTCCCCCGCTTTCGAGGAACGCCCCCGGGCCGCCGAAACGGCGGGCATGGAGGCCTAGGTCATTCCCAGCCTTACGCGATGGTTCCGCACCAGCGCCGTGGAAATCGTGGTCTGTCCCCGATTTTCCGTTTAGGCCTGGTCTCAGCGGCCAATTCTGAGGCGCACCGCACCGGAAAATCGCTCCACTGCACCCCTGGTTAACCATTCCGCCCCGAAGTTTGCTTCATGAACTGGAGAAGCGGTTACTAGATGACTTATTTTCCACGAGCTATATCGATTTATTGTTGCATATACCCATCCGCCGTGGAAATCGTGGTCTGTCCCCAACCCCCTCCCAATCCCGCTGCCCCCAACCCCCAACATTACAACCTCCTAAACTCTTTATAATTGCCATTCCACCAGTCAATCCATGCATCATGCAGAATTTGCCCTTCAATAGATGCCTTTGGGTCGTACTTTGCAAATCCTTTCAATTGCTTTTCTATACAGGGTATGAATATGGAATGATAAGCCTCCGGCAATTTCGGATGCAATTTATAAAGTGTACCATCACTTACCAACTTTGCTTCTTTAAGTGCGATCGATAACTTATTGATATAAGTATTTCGTTCGTCTTCACTAAATGAACCAACAATAGAATTGCCACCAGTGATCTCCTTTAGATATCTATCAGCATTAAAGTACAATTCCTGTGCCCGCTTAAAGTTTTTTACTTCATTCTTAACCTTTGCAGTATTGGGGTCTTCACTACATGCACCGCCTAATATTAGGAAAATTAGCGCGACTAGCAGAAACAGATTTTGACGAAGCCTGTTCATTTTAATACCATATGCGTCATTATTGGGTCTTAACGCCGAACTAAAGGACACCCATGAAGCGCAGCGGGGTGGGCATCCATTTTGAGCGCCGTGTTATGCGATTTTGCCGTAGACTCAACTTACTGCTGCTCACGAATATCACCTTGCTGAAGCCCAATGTTCGAAATCTTTGTGAAATCATCAAAGCCACAGTTTTCACAGTGAAGATGAAAAGCTAGCGTGAAGCCTTCTGTGGCTTTCTTTTCATAAAATTCGTTGTATTCGTTTTCTTCTTTATGAACCCTCACCTCATACTCCAAAACCCTTAATATTTGTTTTCCTTCACATTTTGGACAAAGGAAATAAAAGTAGTCAGTAAGGCATGTTTCACCTTTCAATTTTCCTTCCGTGACATCATCGGAGCCGTGATACGCCTTACCTTTGTTGAACTTTGTCTTTGCCATTAGTCATGACTCCTTTATGCGCATAACAGTGATTAGATCGCGCACGAATATCGGATAAACGTGCGCGCGTGATATCACGGTTTCCTACGTGTTGAATATAGCTCGTATCCCCCTGTAAGGACAGAGGTTCCTATTCGGCTCGGGACTTCGCGCCGTGATATGCCGCTCGCAGTTTAGGCCGGGAGCAATATACGGGTATCGGGAGGCGAACGAGTCGGAGCAAGGTGCGACAGGCTAGACGTTGTCACCTAAGACAACGACCAGTCGCGAATGTAGGTCGGAGTGCCATCAGCGCCGGCAAACGGGGAACACTCCGCCGGGTGTTCCCCGTAGGACTCAGATCAGTGCGGACTAGAACGCGTCCCCGGGCACCCGCACCCAGCCCTCCATGAGCACCCGCGCGCTGCGGCTCATGATGGCCTTTTCCACGGTCCAGGCGCCGTCCACCTGCCGTGCCTCGGCGCCGACGCGGAGGGTGCCGCTGGGGTGGCCGAAGTGGACGGCGCTGCGGTCGTC
>NZ_WNXE01000550.1:0-1084 GCF_010993615.1 Arhodomonas sp. KWT
GGATCACCTCCAGCAGCGGCATGCGCTCCACCGGCGAGAAATAGTGCATGCCGATGACGTTGCCGGGCCGCTGCGCCGCCTCGGCGATGCGGGCGATGGGCAGCGACGAGGTGTTGCTCGCGATGATCGTCTCCGGCGGGGTCACGGCCTCCACCGCCTCCACCGTGCGGTGCTTGATGGCGAGTTCCTCCGGCACCGCCTCCACCACCAGGCCCACACCGCCGAAGCCGGTGAGCGCGGGGGTCGCGGTCACCCGGCGGCCCACCTGTCCCGCCTCGTAGGCGCTCAGGCGGCCGCGGCGCCGGCGGACCTCCTCGTGCACGTGGCGCAGGCCCCGGGCGAGCCCCTCGGTGGAGACGTCGTAGAGACGCACCGGCAGCCGGGCCCGGGAGGCGGTCACGAACGCGATCCCCGCCCCCATCAGGCCGGCGCCGAGCACGGCGGTCCGCTCCACGGTGCGTGGCTCCCCCTCGGCACCGGTGTCCTTCTTCATCGCCGTGGTGGCGAAGTGGATCCCGGCGAGCTCGCCGGCCTCGGGGGTCATCGCCAGCTCGCCGAAGGCGCTCGCCTCCGCCGCCAGCCCCTCGGCCATGCCCCGGGCCAGACCGGTGCGCACGCACTCGATGATGCGCGGCGGCGCGGGATAGTTGCCGTGGGTACGCCGGCGGACACTCTCCTGCGCCCGGGAGCAGACGACGGCGCGCCCGAGGGGGTTGCGCGCCTGCACCGCATGCAGGAGCCGGGCGCGCCACCCGGCGCGCCGTCGGCCACGGCCGGCATGCAGCGCCTCGATGCGCTCGACGGCGACGTCCTCCAGGATGTCGGCGGGCACTGCCTCGTCCACCAGGCCGCTGCGGGCGGCGGAGCGCGCACTCACCTGGCGGCCGGTGAGCATCATGTCCAGCGCCAGCGGCAGCCCCACCAGCCGCGGCAGCCGCTGGGTGCCACCGCCCCCCGGCAACAGCCCGAGCTGGACCTCGGGCAGGCCGAGCCGGGTATGGCCGGCGTCGGTGCAGATGCGGGCATCGCAGGCCATGGCGAGCTCCAGCCCGCCACCGAGGCAGACGCCGTCGATCGCCGCCAC
>NZ_WNXE01000551.1:0-1083 GCF_010993615.1 Arhodomonas sp. KWT
ACGGGATTGCCCAGATGGAGCGCTCCGGCGAGCGCATGGGCGGTGGCCGGCTGGAGCTCGTGCAGGTACACAACCTCGTCGACCTGCGCACCCAGCTCGATACCCTCAGGCGCTGGCGGGAGGCGGGGCGGGTGCGCTACATCGGCGTGACCCACTACCGCAGCGACATGCACCGGGAGCTGGCCGGGATCGTCGAGCGCGAGCCCATCGACTTCGTCCAGTTCAACTACAACATCGTCCAGCGTAACGCGGAGCAGCGTCTGCTCCCGGCCGCGGCGGACCGCGGCGTGGCGGTGCTGGTCAACGAGCCTTTCGAGCGGGGTACGCTGTTCCGCCGTGTGCGCGGCCGGGCGCTGCCCGCGTGGGCCGGGGAGGTCGGGGCCTCCAGCTGGGCGCAGTACTTCCTGAAGTTCATCGTCTCGCACCCGGCGGTGACCTGCGCCATTCCCGCCACCAGCGATCCGGCCCACGCCGCGGACAACGTCGGCGCCGCCCATGGTGCGTTGCCCGACGCGTCCGGGCGTGAGCGCATGGTGGGCTATTTCCGCGATTTGTGAGTCCCGGGTGGGATCAGCGCTGCGCGCAGACGCTCGCGGCCCGTGCGGCCGTGCCGGGCCGGAACTCCGTCAGCCAGAACAGCACGCCGAGCACACCGAAGGCGCCGCCCAGGGCACAGGCCCCGGTCCAGCCGCCGAGCACGTACAGGTAGGCGGCGGCCGCCGAACCCGCCGCACCGCCGAGGAAGTAGCAGGTCATGTACGCGGTGGTGATGCGCCCGCGGGCCTCCGGGCGGAGCTGGTAGATCGCGCTCTGGTTGAGGATCTGCGTGCCCTGCACGCCGAGGTCCAGCAGGATGATCCCCACCATGATGGCCACCAGCTGCTCCGCGAACATCGCCATCACCAGGAAGCTCAACGCGATCATCGCCAGGAAGCTGCCGGTACCGGCGCGGGAGCGGCCGCCGTCATGGAGATGGCCGGCGAGGTTGGCGCACAGCGCGCCGGCCACGCCGAGCAGGCCGAACAGGCCGATCACCGAGTCGTTGTAGTGATACGGCGCGCCCGCAAGCAGGAAGGGCATCGT
>NZ_WNXE01000552.1:0-1080 GCF_010993615.1 Arhodomonas sp. KWT
CTGCCTGCACCGCAGTCCCCGCTAGCGGGCGCGATCACACGCCTGCTGCCGTCAGGCGCGCCCGTTAGCGCTGATTCCCCTCTTGATGGAACGTGAGGGACGCAGACAATGGATGTCCTGCCAGACGACGCCTGGATCAAGCAGGCCACCTGTGCCGGTCTCGGCCTCAATGACTGCCGCTGGTGCACGCGCCGCGGCCTGCCGATCCTGCCGGTGCGCTACGCGATCACCCGTATCGACGAGACCCCGGAGGTCCCGGTGCTGCCGCACGCGCGTGTCGGGGCGCTCTATCCCCGGGACGCCGAGGGGGATCCGGTGCCGCTCGGGCTCGACACCGTGCTCGACGACGAGGGCGAGTGGCACACGGGTCAGCCGCCGCGATGCGGCTACATCCTGCGCCGCCTGCGCGGGGGCTATCTCTACCTCTACGACGAAGGCCACGAGTGCTGGCTCGCCTACCAGGTCACCGATGGCGGTGAGTTCTGGCAGTTCCCGCCGGGCGAGCCGCCGGCGCAGATCGATGATGAGCCGTTCGCCTGCCACCGGCCGGGCAGCCACGCCGCGGCCTCGTTCATCGGGCTGCCGTACCCCCTGGAGGCCGGCCGGGTGTGGTTCGCCTACCTCGAGCGCCCGTGGTCGCTGGCGCAGCTCGAGCGCGTGGCCGGCGACGAGGACTGGCGCAAGCGCCACCTGCAGTGCTTCGACGTCGAGGCCTGGCTGAACGACGGCGTCGCCGAGCACGCCTTCGCGCCCTCGCTCATCGGCGAGCAGGTGCCGGAGTGCTGCACCGGGCCGGCCCGCGAGGCGCTGCGCTGGCACCGCTTCCCCCTCGCCGCGGGCGTGGACGACGCCGAGGCGCTGATCGAGGCGATGACCACCCAGGCCCGCCACGACGCCGGCCTGCAGGGCAAGCACGGCCAGGCGGTGATGCTCGCCGTGCACGACGAGGTCGGCATCCTCGAGGAGCTCAACGCCTACCGCCAGCAGCCGCTGGAGCGCATGCGGCTGTTCCAGGCCGAGGGCGACAACGCCCGGCGCTCGCTGTGGCTGGCCTCGGTCCGGCGCCTCGTCGCGGCGCTG
>NZ_WNXE01000553.1:0-1077 GCF_010993615.1 Arhodomonas sp. KWT
CGCTCAGCCCTCCTTCCCTTCGCGGCGCCCGACCAGGCGGAAGGCCACGGTCACCGTGTCCTGCACCCGCAGCAGTCCGCCCATGGCGGTAATCGGTGTGATGCCGAAATCGCTCTGGCGCAGTACCAGACGACCGGTGGCCGTGAGGCCCTCCGTCCCGGCCTGCACCTCCACCGGCACGGTCAACCGGCGCGTCCTGCCGTGCAGGGTCACGGTCGTCCGGACCACCAGCCAGGGCAGGGCGCCACGGATGTCGTCGGCGTGCACGGCGATCTGCGGGAAACGCCCGGCATCCAGCACCTGCGGGCCGAGCATGTTGGCGCGGGTGCCGGTGCGGGCCTCGTCGTTCAGCGGGTGGGCGAACGCCCCGCCCGCTGCCGAGCGTGCCGCGGGCGGGTCCACGACCATCCCCCGGGCAGGCACGGCGAGGTCGAGCCGGGCCTCGTCCAGACCCTTGTCCGGCAGGAATACCAGCCCGCGGAAATCCCGGGCTTCGATGATGTGGTTGTGTCCTTTTTCCGCGAGTGGACCGCCCCGATAGACGATGATCTGCAGCGAGGAAGCGGCGGGATCCAGCCGGTAAACCGTGCCGTCGGCGGCCAGGGCACGATAGGCGTCGGCGGGGAAGGCCGCAGATGCGGTGGGCCCCGGCCGCGCGGGGGTGCCGGCACAGCCGGCGGTCAACGCCGCGGCGAGCAGCGTTGCAACGAGAGGCCTGAAACGCGGATCATACATGTCGCACCCACCAGCCGGGAGGATCCCGATGTACCTTTCTGCCGAGGATATAGCAGCACTGGAAGGCGTGGAGAAGACCCACTTCCTCAATCCGCAGGCCGTGCGGGTGAATCGCTCGCTCGGTGACGCGGTGGGACTGCGTAATCTCGGTGTGCACCGGATCGCCGTCGAACCCGGCCATTTCTCCACCGAGTACCACTGCCATCACTACGAGGAGGAGTGCATCTACGTGCTCGCCGGATGCGGACGGGCGACGATCGGCGAGACGGAGCAGCCCGTCGGACCGGGCGATTTCATCGGTTGCCCGGCCAACGGCGTCGCCCACGACCTCTACAATGACGG
>NZ_WNXE01000554.1:0-1075 GCF_010993615.1 Arhodomonas sp. KWT
TGCTTCTCCAGCGAGACGTTCACGAACGCCATCACCCCCAGGCCGAGGCGGCGGCGGTCGAGCACGGTGGCATAGCCGCGGATGACCCCGGCGGACTCCAGGCGCTTGAGCCGGCGCTGACACTGCGACGGCGAGAGGTGCACGCGCTCGGCGAGGGCGACGTTGGACAGGCGCGCATTCGCCTGCAGTGCCTCGAGCAGGCGGTGGTCATAGGTGTCGAACGCGAGGGTGTGCGTGTCCATTGCGTATTGATCGGTGTCAATGCAGGTTCAATGCACAGTCTGCGCGTGAGACGGTGATTCTGCAAAAACAGTGCGTCACCGGTGCGGTATCGTCCCGGACATACCCACCCGACGTGCAGGAGGCGCATCATGAGCGCGGCCGAGCAGTATCAGGATCTCTGGGACAACCCCGTGGGCACGGACGGCTTCGAGTTCGTGGAGTTCGCCGCCCCCGAGCCGGAGGGGCTCAAGGCGCTGTTCCGGCGCATGGGCTTCAGCGAGGTGGCCCGTCACCGCAGCAAGGCGGTCAGCCTCTTCCGCCAGGGCGGGATCAACTTCATCGTCAACGCGGAGCCGGACAGCCAGGGTGCGGCCTTCGCCCGCGAGCACGGCCCCTGCGCCAACGCCATGGCCTTCCGCGTGCGCGACGCCGCGGCGGCGCTGGACACCCTGGTGGCCCGCGGTGCGACCCCGGTGGCCCCGCGCACCGGGCCGATGGAGCTCAACATCCCCGCGATCGAGGGTATCGGCGGTGCCCTGGTCTATCTGGTGGACCGCTACGGTGAGCAGTCGATCTACGACGTGGACTTCGAGCCCGTGCCCGGTGCCGATCCGAATCCGGCGGGCGCGGGGCTCACCTACATCGACCACCTGACCCACAACGTCGCCCGCGGGCATATGGATTACTGGGCGAACTATTACACCGAGCTGTTCAACTTCCGCGAGATCCGCTACTTCGATATCGAGGGCAAGCGCACCGGGCTGCATTCCCGGGCGATGACCAGTCCGGACGGGCACATCCGTATCCCGATCAACGAGTCGTCGGACGACAGGAGCCAGATCGAGGAATTCCT
>NZ_WNXE01000555.1:0-1075 GCF_010993615.1 Arhodomonas sp. KWT
GGACGTTGGGCGACGATCGTGGCGTCCACGTTGACCGCCCGCCACCCGTCCGCCGCGGCTAGCGCCACGGCGTGGCGAAGCAGATCACGGCTGTCCGCGCCGGCCCAGCGCGGGTCGTCGTCCGGGAAATGGCCGCCGATGTCGCCCGCACCGATGGCACCGAACAGCGCATCAGTGACGGCGTGCAGCAGGCAGTCGCCGTCCGAATGCGCCTCCAGGCCCTGATCGTGGGGGATGGTGACGCCGCCGAGCACCAGGCGGCCGCCATCCCGGAAGCGGTGAGCGTCCAGACCCTGGCCGATACGCAGATTCATGTTTCACGCCCCTCCTGGCGGGCGGCGAGCACGGCGGCCAGCAACTCCCGGTCCGCCGTGCGTGTGAGCTTGATATTGCCGGGCTCCCCCGGCACCAGCGCCGGGTGCGCGCCGGTACGCTCCATCGCCGAGGCCTCATCGGTGGGCACGACGCCCTCGGCCACGGCCGCTTCCAGGGCAGTACGCAGGGCGCCCAGGGGAAAGAGCTGGGGCGTCTGTGCGGCCCACAGGCCGCTGCGGTCGACAGTGCCGGTGCTGTACCCGGCCTCGCCGCGCTTGAGGGTGTCGGCGACGGGGAGGGCCAGCAGTCCGCCGTCCCGGGGGTCCGCCTGCTGGATCAGTCGCTGCAGGGCCGCCGTGGAGACCGCCGGGCGCGCCGCGTCGTGGACGAGCACGCGGTCATCCGGCGAGGCACCGGCGGCGAGCAGCGCCTCCAGGGCGGCCCGTACGGAGTCGCTGCGCTCACGCCCGCCCCGGCAGCGGTACACGCGGGGGTCGCTGGCCACGGCCAACGTCGCCCAGTCCGCATCGTCGTCGGCCAGTGCGACCGCGACGCCGGCGATCTCGTCGAGGCCGAGCAGCGCCGAGACGCTCCAGTCGAGGACGGCCCGCCCCGCGAGGCGCTCGTACTGCTTGGGGCGCCCGCCGCCGTAACGGCTGCCCCGCCCCGCGGCCGGGACCGCAGCCCACAGGGGTCGAGCCCGATACGTCACCGGCATCCCCCGACGGGAGCCCGGGCCGGCGAGTGCGCCGCCGCCGGA
>NZ_WNXE01000556.1:0-1073 GCF_010993615.1 Arhodomonas sp. KWT
CCCTGGCTGTGCTCGGTCACCCCGAGGCCGTAGTAGATCGCGGCGTTCCCGCCGGTGGCATAGAGCCGGGCGGCGGCCCGCAGGGTCCCGGCGGGCACGCCGGTGACCTCCTCGACGGCCTCCGGGGCGTTCTCCGGGCGCAGGATGAACTCGCGCCAGGCCGCATACTCGTCCGCCTCGCAGCGGGTCCGGATGAAGCCGGCGTCCTCCAGTCCCTCGGCGATCACGGTGTGGGCGAGGGCGTTCACGAGCGCCACGTTCGTGCCCGGGCGGAGCTGAAGGTGGTAGTCCGCCTCGACGTGGGGCGAGCGCACCAGGTCGATGGCCCGGGGGTCGGCGACGATCAGCCGCGCCCCCGCCCGCAGCCGGCGCTTGAGCTGGGAGGCGAACACGGGGTGGGCGTCGGTGGGGTTAGCGCCGATCACCAGCACCACGTCCGCGCTCTGAATGGAATCGAAGTCCTGGGTGCCGGCGGAGGTGCCAAAGGTGTTCTTCAGCCCGTAGCCGGTGGGCGAGTGGCATACCCGCGCGCAGGTGTCGACGTTGTTGGTGCCGAATACCGCCCGCGCGAGCTTCTGGACCAGGAAGGTCTCCTCGTTGGTGCAGCGCGAGGAGGTGATTGCCCCCAACACCCCCGGGCCGTGGCGCTCGCGCAGCCCGTTCAGCCGTTCGGCGGCGAAGCCGATGGCCTCCTCCCAGCTCACCTCGCGCCAGGCGTCGGTGATGCGCTCGCGGATCATCGGGCTGGTGATCCGGTCGGGGTGGTTGGTATACCCCCAGGCGAAGCGGCCCTTCACGCAGGAGTGGCCGTGGTTCGCCTGGCCGTGCTTGTAGGGGACCATGCGCACGATGCGATCGCCGCGGAGCTCCGCCTGGAAGGAGCAGCCCACGCCGCAGTAGGCGCAGGTGGTGACGACGGCGCGTTCCGGTGCGCCGGCCTCGATGAACGTCTTCTCCTCCAGCGCCTCGGTGGGGCAGGCCTGCACGCAGGCGCCGCAGGAGACGCACTCGGAGCCCAGGAAGTCATCCTCGCCGGTGCCGGCGCTGATCATCGAGGCGAAGCCGCGCCCGTC
>NZ_WNXE01000557.1:0-1072 GCF_010993615.1 Arhodomonas sp. KWT
TTCCGGTCGATGCCGGAGGTCGTGTAGAAACGGTCGAGGTACGACAGGCGATAGACGGTGTTGGAGCTGTCGTTATTGGCATTGAACGCCAGCCGGTCGCCGGAACCGAAGACGTTGTCCTGCTGAACGCCGAAGTTCAGCAGCAGCCCCTGGGACGTGCCGTAGCCGATACCGGCCTTGATGCTGCCGGACAGGCGCTCCTTGACGGACACGTCGACATCCACCTGGTCGCGACTGCCGGACACCCGCGGCGTCTCGATCGAGACGTCGTCGAAGAAACCGAGGCGGTTGAGACGGTTGCGGGACTCGGAGACGTCCTCGGTGGACAGCCAGGCGCCCTCGTACTGACGCAGCTCACGGCGGATGACGTTGTCCCGGGTGGTCTCGTTGCCGCTGATGTTGATCTGGCGGACGTATACCCGCTCGGCCGGATCAACATAGATGGTGACATCCACCGTGCCCTCGTCCTCGTTGACCTCCGGCACCGGGTTGATGTTCGCGAAGGCGTAGCCGCGCTCACCGAGCTTGTCCCGCAGCGCCTCCGCGGTGGAGACGACCTGGGAACGGGAATAGAGCGCCCCGGGCTTGAGCTCGACAAGCTTGCGCAGCGTCTCCTCCGGGTAGATCAGGTCACCGGCGAGTTTCACCTCGCCGACGCGGAACTGCTCGCCCTCGTCGAGGTTGACCGTGACGTGGATGCGCCGCCGGTCCGGGCTGATGGAGACCTGGGTCGAGGTAATGGTGAAGTTCACGAATCCGCGATCCTGGTAGTAGGAGCGCAGACGCTCGAGGTCGCCGGCGAGACGCTGACGCGAGTACCGGTCGGCGTCCGAGAAGAAGCGGTACCACGGCACCGGCCCCATCTCGAAGGTATCGCGCAGGGTGTCGTCGTCGAAGGCGGAATTGCCGACGAACTGGATCTCCTGGACCGCCGCGGGTTCCCCCTCCTTCACGTCCAGGCGGACGCTAACGCGGTTGCGCGGCAGTGGCGAGACGGTGCTCTCGACCTCGACGTCGTAATAGCCGAGGGAGAAGTACTGCTGGCGCAGCTCGCGCTGCACCTGGGTGAGCA
>NZ_WNXE01000558.1:0-1067 GCF_010993615.1 Arhodomonas sp. KWT
ACTGCGGATTCGAAGCGGTGCCGGGCGTCACCGGCATCGTCGAAGCCGATCCCGTTGCAGCTGGCCACGCCGCCGAGGCCGATCCGCGCGATCAGCTCCCGGCCCCGGCGCGGGTCGTCCGGGTCGGCCGCGGCGTCCTCGAACTTGACCTGCTCGGCGAAGCGGATGGCGTTGCAGATGTTCTCCTCCGCGGTGGCCACCTTGTCCACGGCTAGGCCCACCTGGACGGAGGCGGCCGCGACCTGGGCGGCGGCCGCACCGATGCCGACCACGGCGGCGGCGATGGGTGCCGACAGCGAGCCCTTGCTGGTGGCGGCCAGGGCGATGGCGCTGGCGGAGGTGCCGATGGCGTTGGCGAGACTGACGCCGGCGATGGCGACCCGCACACCGGCCATGATCTCGTTGCCCCGGCGTACGTGCAGGGCGAGGTCGCGGAAACGCAGGTACATGCCGGCGTCGATGCGTACCGGCGCGCTGCCGGCCTTGTTGTGTCCCTCGTATCCCGCCACCCGGTCGAGATCGTAGGCGGCAAAGGCCGCCCGGGCGGCGATGTTCGAGCGCGCGAGCCGCCGCGTGCAGCCGAGCTTTCCGGCCAGCTCCGCGGGTCCCACGGCGATCACACGGTCGTCGTTGTCGCCGTCGCGGCGCTGTCCGGGCAGCTCGAAGCCGGCGGCGGCGTTGAGTCCCTGGTACCGGCCGTCGTCCCCCGGGTGTGCGAGGGCATAGGCGGCGACCGTGTCGTGGGCGCCGATGGTCAGGCCGCTGTCCGGGGCCCGGTCGAGCAGGTTGCGGCAGAAGTCGAGCCCGTTGACCGGGTCATCGTGGGTGCGGGGC
Source organism: Arhodomonas sp. KWT (assembly GCF_010993615.1). Taxonomy (NCBI): domain Bacteria; kingdom Pseudomonadati; phylum Pseudomonadota; class Gammaproteobacteria; order Chromatiales; family Ectothiorhodospiraceae; genus Arhodomonas; species Arhodomonas sp. KWT. Next base: position 835 of record NZ_WNXE01000558.1, read on the forward strand.
AGCTCCGGGGTGTAAGCGGTGGCGGCGGGCAGCGCCGTGAGGTCGCTGCCCCCGGTGTCGGCGCCGTAGCGCACCGGTGCGTCCGGTGGGTCGACGCCCAGGCTCTGCCACGGGACGCGGCCGATGGCGTCCCCGCCGCAGTCCTCGGCGCCGTCGCCGTCGCTGTCCGGGCACGGCAGGCGGTGACGGCGCAGGACGAACCCTTCCACGGCGCTCTGCAGCCCCGCGAGCCG
>NZ_WNXE01000559.1:0-1066 GCF_010993615.1 Arhodomonas sp. KWT
GCCGGCATCGCGCTGGTGATCTACTTCCAGTGGACCTCGCCGTACTTCCTCTCGGCGGACAACCTCGGTGTGCTGGGACAGTTCGCCGCCGCCACCGCCATCATCGCCGCCGGCGAGGTGATGGTCCTGGTCAACCGCGAACTCGATCTGTCCGTGGGCCAGGTCTACGCGCTGGCGCCCCTGGTGATGTACTTCGCCCAGCAGGCGGGCACCCCGTTGCCCGTGGCGGTGGTGCTGGCGCTGGCCGCGGCGGCGGTCGTCGGCCTGCTCAACGGCGCCATCACCGTAGGCCTTCGCGTGCCCTCATTCGTCACCACGCTGGGAATGCTGTTCTTCGTCAACGGCTTCAACCTCACGATCTCTGGCGGCTTTCCCGTGCAGCCCGAGGCCGGGGCGTTCTGGAAGACGCTGTTCGGCGGCAACATCGCCGTGCAGGTGGCCTGGGCGGTGGTCCTGGTGGTGATTTTCCAGTTCGTGCTCACCAAGACCCGGTGGGGACTGCACACCATCGCCACCGGCGGTAATCCGATCGGTGCGGCGGAAGTGGGTATCCGCACCGGCCGGGTGAAGATCGGCAACTTCATGATCTGCAGCGTGCTCGGCGGCTTCGCCGGGATCCTCGACGCGTTTCGCATCGAGTCCGTCGACCCGCTCGCCGGGGGCACGGAGATCATGTTCATGGCGATCGCCTCGGCGGTGATCGGCGGCACCCTGCTCACCGGCGGGTCCGGCACTGTGGTCGGTGCGTTCCTGGGCGCGGTGGTGCTCGGGATCCTCAAGGACGGATTCACCATTTCCGGGGTGAACGCCTACACGTTCGACATGATCCTGGGCATCGCGATCGTCGTGACCATGATCATGAACGTGCACATCAGCCGCATACGCGCCGGAGGCAAGCCATGACTGACACGAACCCGGGCACCGACGTGCTCCGCGGCGAGCACCTGTCCAAGTCGTTCGGCGCCGTGCGCGCCCTCGACGACATCAACCTCCGGCTGGGACGGGGCGAGGTGCTGGCGCTGCTGGGCGACAACGGTGCCGGCAAATCGACGCTGATGAAGATCCT
>NZ_WNXE01000055.1:0-1837 GCF_010993615.1 Arhodomonas sp. KWT
CGTCCGCATGGCGGCGCTCCACCCGGCGGCGGTGCTCGCCGGGGTCGCTGCAGCGGATCTCGATGTTCACATGGCAGGCGCCGGCGCCGGTGGCGACCGACCCCCAGTCGCGGCGCGTGAGCGGCCAGGGGTTCACACAGTCGGCAATCACGTCCAGTCCGGCGCGGAGATTGTCCGCCGCGATGCGCTGCGCCAGCGCGTAGCCCTCGCTCGTGACCTCGCAGCCGCAGACCTCCCGCAACGCCTGCTCGATGGTGTCGATGCGCAGGTGGACGGCCCGGCGGTGCGACGCCAGCCGCCGGGCGAGGGTCGTCTTGCCGGTGCCCGGCAGGCCGGAGAGGATGAACAGCGTCGCGGGGCGCACGATCGTCTCCCTGAACGGTGCGGGGATGCCGGGTACAGCCCCGCAGTTAACCACGCCGACGGGCGGGGGTCCACGCGGCGCGCCCCGGGGGCTTGGCCGGCCGTGACCCGGAACGGTTAGACTGCCGCCAGTCACGATCCGCCACCACCCGGAGCCCGCCATCAGCGACCAGCGACCCGTCATTCTGATCACCGGCTGCTCCAGCGGCATCGGCGCGCACTGCGCCCATGCGCTGCACCGGCGCGGCTGGCGCGTGTTCGCCTCCGCCCGCCGGGCGGCGGACGTGGAACGACTGCAAGGCGACGGCCTGGAGACGCTGGTACTGGACGTCGCGGACGAGGACGGCGTCGCCGCGGCCGTGGCCACCCTGCTCGAACGCACCGGAGGGCGGCTGGACGCGGTGTTCTGCAACGCCGGCTACGGCCAGCCCGGCGCGGTCGAGGACCTGCCCCGCGAGGCGCTGCGCGCGCAGTTCGAGACCAACGTCCTCGGCGCCCAGGCCGTTGCCCGCCACGCGCTGCCGGTCTTCCGCCGGCAGGGTCACGGGCGAGTGGTGATGCACAGCTCCCTGCTCGGCTTCGTCGCCATGCCCTACCGCGGCGCCTACAACGCGAGCAAGTTCGCCCTGGAGGGACTGACCGACACCCTGCGCCAGGAGCTCCACGGCAGCGGGATCCACGTCAGCCTGATCCAGACCGGGCCCGTCACCAGCCGCTTCCGCGCCAACGCGGAGGCGATGTTCCGGCGCTGGATCGACGCGGAGACGAGCGCCCACCGCGAGGCCTACGCGGCCTACGCCCGCCGCCTCGCAGGCAGCGGCCGCACGCCCTTCTCCCGCGATCCGGAGGCCGTGCTCCGCCGTCTCGCCCACGCGCTGGAGTCACCGCGGCCGAAGGCGCGCTATCACGTCACCGTACCCAGCCACGTCTTCAAGGCACTGAGCCGGCTGCTCCCGACACGGCTCCTCGACCGGGTTCTGATGCGGGTGACCGCGGACGAGCGGCGCTAACCGCCGCCGCCCGCCCCGTAGCGGCGCAGCCTCGCCTCCAGTGACGCCCGCACCGCGGGCCACTCGGGCTCGATGATGCTGTAACACGCGGAGTCCCGGTGGCGCCCGTCCGGCATGACCATGTGGCGGCGCAGAATGCCCTCCTGCCTCGCCCCCAGCCGGGCGATGGCGGCGCGGGAACGCTCGTTGAGCACGTCCGTCAGGAACTCCACGCGGGCGCACCCCAGCACCTCGAACGCGTGCCGGAGCAACAGCAGCTTGGCTTCGGTATTCACCGCCGTGCGCTGCACGCCGGCCGCCAGCCAGGTGGATCCGATCTCCAGGCGCCGGTGCGCAGGCTCGATGGCACGATAGCGGGTCGTCCCCACGACCCGGCCGGTCGCGCGCCGGATCACGGCGAAGGGAAGATACCGCCCCTGTGCCTGTCCGGCGAGGGCGTCGTCGATGTAGGCGGCCATGGCCTG
>NZ_WNXE01000055.1:1936-17697 GCF_010993615.1 Arhodomonas sp. KWT
GCTGCTCCTGGCAGCCAACGTCACGTCCTGCGGTGCCGGCAACGTCGGCTGCCCTGAGCAGCCGACCTGCGGGAGGACGGAACCGCCGTGGCCCGGGCGGATCGGTTGCTCCCGGCGACCGGCGGCCGTGGGAGGTCTCCCGTGTGTCCAGGCGGCGTCGTATGCCGGACACCTGCCGGCGGGAAACGCACGCCGTCGCACCCGATTCATGCAAAAGGGCAATCCCGGTCCACTTTCGCCATTAAACGGCCTCATCCGGGCGCCAGACGGCCACCGTACCGAGCGCAACGCGCCGGAACCGGTCCGGCAACGGCTCCGCCGGCGAGAAGAACAGGTGGGACTCGCACCGGCAGTCACTGCAGCCGAAGCCGTTAACCGGCTCCATACCGGCGAGCCCCGCCAGCGCATCGGCCCACTCGTGCTCCAGCCGGGTGCCTGAATGCGCGAACCACACCGACGCCAGCACCGCATGCTCGCGGAGGTAGTCCACGTGCCAGTGCATCGCCTTGCCCCGGCGGGCGTGCCGCGCGACGCGGGCGCGCACACCGCCGGGCCCGAAGGCACTGCCCACGTAGGCGTAGTAACCGGACCGGGCGTGGAGGACACCCCAGCGCCCGATGCGCAGCCGCGCGGCGGTATCGCACCGCAGAATCAGGACATACGTGCCGGTATCCGCGGTCATGGCCGGTTCCGCCGGGCCGGTGGTGCCACTCACCGGTTTGGTACGTGCCCGCCGGCGAGCGGCGGCATGACGATGGCGACCGTCTCGGGCGGCACCCTCTCCAGGGAGGCCCGGTGCGCCTCGACGGAGGCCCTCTCTTCCTGGATCCCGAACTCGCGGGCGAAGTCCGTGTTGCGCATGAGCCGGGACGACAGGCAGCCCCCGGAGGCCTCTACCAGCGGCACGATGGCGCGCAGTCCCTCGTGGAGGTCGGCGGCCATGCCCTCTTCCGAGGTGAAACGGTTGATCCGCGTGACACTCATCGAATGCGTTTCCTTTCAGGCCCCGGCGGCCGCGCCAGCGACAGTGGTGCGGCGTCGACATGGCCCGCCGCTGCCGCACACGCCGGTATCACGGCTTGCGCGCGACGCAGGAGATCCAGCACTGGGCGAACATGCCGCCCTCAGACCGGCTCCAGTCGCGCAGCGTGGCCGCGGACCGGGCATCCCCGCTGTCGTCGAGCTGGAGCGCGAGGTACTCCCCGATGGCCGGCAGCGAATCGTAGCACTCGTATCGTGCCGACATCGCGACCGCGCTGAAACCGCTCTCCGCCAGGTATCCACCGAGCCGACGGCCGGCACGGACGTCGCCGCCGTTGCGGGTCTGAAGCGCCTCGTAGGCGCGGATGGCGCCGTCCAGCGCGTCGGACGGCGGCGCGAGCACGAACCCGCCCCAGTCCGGGCTGCACAGGCCGATAACGCCGCCCGGCCGGAGGATACGGTGAAACTCACGGACCGCGGCCGCCGGGTCGGCGAGGTGCTCCATCAGCGCGTTGCTGAACACGCGGTCGAAGGATTCGTCCGGAAACGGCAGCGCGTAGCAGTCCGCCGTCTGGAAACGGACGTTGTGCGCGCCCGCCCCGGTGGCGCTCTCGCGTGCCCGCTCGATCTGGCTCTCGCCGAAATCCACGCCGACGACCTCGCCCGGGTGGGTGCGTGCCGCAATGCCCAGGGTGATCGAGCCGGGCCCGCAGCCGCAGTCCAGGACGGACACACCCGGCTCCAGATGGGGCGTGAAGAAACGGCCGTGCGACTCGATGGTGCGCGCGGCCATGAACGCGGTGGCATTCCCGGAATGGCCCGGCGTGTACGACTCTCCGCTCATGAGGTCTGCCCTCCCCCTTGAAGCCCGGCGGCACACCGCAGCACCCGGTGGGCGCCCGGCCCGCACCGGGCCGATCCGTTCAGCCGCCCACCGGGCAGGCCGGGCGCTGCCGTGCCATGCCCGCCAGTGCACTGAGCGCCAGCGCCGCAACGACCGCACCGTAACCGTAGGTGGTGGGGACCACGCCCAGCACCTGCGTCGACAGGCCGGCAATGATGGCAGGCACGCTGAACGAGAGGTAGCTCAGGACGTAGAACACCGCCATCAGCGCGGAGCGCTCACTCACCGGCGCCAGCGGCATGACGGCCCCCAGCGCCCCCATGAACCCGGCGCCGAAACCCATGCCTGCCACCGCTGTACCGATTAGCAGCAGCGCGGCGATCTGTCCATGCACGCCGGCGAGCGTGATGGCGAGCCCGATGGCCAGCCCCCAACCGCCGAAGCGCAGTGCGACCGCCGCCGGCCGGCGGCGGAACGTGTAGACGCTGATACCGCCGACGAAAGGCAGGGTGAACACGATCACCCCGGCCACCAGCGGCGACTGCGGGTCGATCACGCGCTCGGTGAGCGACGGCGCCAGCGAGAAATAGAACCCGCCGAGCGCCCAGACCGCGATGTTGATGGGGATCACCCGCCACAGGGTCGGGCGCGCCGCGGCGGGGACGGTGAGCCGCGGCCACAGCGACGCCCAGGCACCGGCACGCCGCCGCGCCCGCTCACCGCTGAAGACGTTGAGCACGCACAGCACGGCAAACAGCGCCACCAGGACACCGTAGACCGCGTGCAGCGGGTCCGCCGCACGGAGCTGTATCAGGCTCGATCCGAGCACGCCGAAGGCCAGCCCCAGCGGCGGCGCGACCGCTGCGAATACCGGCCCGCGGCGGCTGTCCGCATCCAGGAGCGCCGCCGCCAGCGCGCTCGTGGCGGCGCCTGTTGCCGCCCCCTGCAACAGCCGCGCAACGACCAGCCAGGTCACGCCCGCCGCCCACCGGAACGCCAGCATGGCCACGACCTCCACCAGCAGCGCCCCGACGATCACCGGCCAGCGGCCGACGTGGTCGGAGAGCGAACCGAAGACCAGCAGCGCAAGGAGCAGCGTGAAGGCGTAGACCGCGAACACTACGCTCAGCACGGTCGCCGAGAAATGCCACTCCGCCTGGTAGAGGTGGTACAACGGCGTCGGCGCGTTCGACGCGGCGAGGAACATGAACAGCGTGATAGCATAAACGGCCAACCTCCAGGGTGAGCTGGGCGCGCCGACCCCGTGTTCCGGCGGGGACGTCTGCGGCGATGCCATGGAACCTCCACTAATGCAAAATATTTGCGTTAGTGGAGTGTGGTGGCTATACCGGATAAAAGCAAATATTTTGCGTTTAGGACCTATGGCGACGAGAGAGTCGGTACGTCCGGGCGGCCGCAGCGCCCGGGTTCAGCAGGCCGTGCACACGGCGGTACGCGAGCTGCAGGCCGAGCGATCCCGCGAGGACCTCACCATCCCCGTCATCGCTGCCCACGCCGGCGTCACCCCGTCGACCATCTACCGCCGCTGGGGCAACCTCAACGACCTGCTCGCGGACGTCACCCTGGAGCGCTTCCGCCCCGAGACCGCCCCTGAGGACACCGGCGCCCTCGCCTCGGACCTCCTGAGCTGGGGCGAGCACTACCTCGACGAAATGGTATCGGCACCCGGGCGCCAGATGCTCTGCGAGATCATGGCCAGCGCGGACGAGACCCGCCGCCAGCGCTGCTTCCAGTATGCGCGGGAACAGATCGCGCAGATCCACCAGCGCGCCGTCACCCGCGGCGAGACACCGCCCGACGTCGACACCCTGATGGACTTCATCATCGGCCCGCTCATCTATAGGGTGCTCTACGACAGCGACTCGGCCACGCCGGAACGGCTGCGGGAATGGGTGAGCCGCGCGCTCGGCGGCGTCTAGCCCGCACCGCCGCGGGCTCAGCGCGAGCGGGATCACGGGCGATCACGTCCCTTCCTGAACCCGCATCCAATCGGGGAATATCGCTGAGTGCCGGCCGGCTTCACGCCCGGCAGCCAGTGCCGGTTCACGCCGCACACATCACCGGGAACCGGCGACAGTCTCCGGATTCCGCTGGCCGGGCAGGAACCATCCCTGGGCCCGCAACGCCCCCACGGCGGTCAGCAGCTAGGTCGTGCACGGCCGCAGGCCGTGTGCGACGCCACCGGGACCGGCCCGGAATGTCGCACGCCTGTGGCGCACGACCTACCCGAAATTCCATTATCTCCCCTCGTGCGACATCCACACACAGGGGTGTTCATCCGGACCTCCCGGCGGAGTGTTTTGACTCGCACTGCCAGTCTTCCGGGTAGATCCCGAGTGAACAACCTACTGGAAGGTCACAGCTAGGTCGCTGGCGGCCTTTCATCGAATTGCGGAATGTCGTCGCTGATTTCATACCACGGGGCCCGGGAGCCCACGAATATATGAAACCCCGGCGTCACGCCCGGATCGCCCTCGACCGTGCCCAGCGTAATCGCGGTGACCTCGCCGTTCACCGTGCCTGCCAGCGACGATCCGCACTCGCTGCAGAAACACCATCCGGCCCCCGAGGACGTCTCATAGACCTTCACGAATGCCGCTCCGGCGGTCCACCTGAAATCGGCCGGATCAAGGTCGGCATAGGTCGCGAACGCGGCACCATGCTGCCGCCTGCACCGGGAGCAGTGGCAGTGATCGGCACCTGAAAGCCCTCCGGCGACCTCATACCGAACCCTGCCGCACAAACACCCACCGTTGATCGCCATCGTGGTCCCTCCTTTAGGCGGCGTCAGGCCCCGTTCAAGCCAGATTGAAGGCAGCGTATCGATACGGCCGCATTGCCACCCCGATACGGTGTCTTCATCGATTTCCATTTGACGTGGGACAACCCGGCGCCATGCCACAGGACAACGCATCGGCGCATCATGACGGCAATCACCGCTCGGCCAGCGCGAGCCGGACCCCGAGCGCGACGAACACCGCTGCGAAGCCACGTCTGCACCAGACCATGACGCCCGGACTGGAGACAACGTAGCGACGCACCGCCGATGCGAACGCGCCGTATCCGACGAAAATGACGAACGTGAGGAGCATGAAGACCGCGGCCAGCCCCAGCATATACTCCGCTGGCGCAACGGCACTGCCCGGCACGAACTGGGGCAGGAACGCCAGGAAAAACAGGGACAGTTTGGGGTTGAGAATATTCAGCAACACCCCGTCAACAACGATCCTGATGTCCGGCGTCGGCTCGCTTCGCCCCGATACCTGCAGCGCATCTCTCTCCTGGAGTACGCCCCACGCCATGTAGAGCAGGTACGCCACCCCGAGGTATTTCACAACCTGAAACGCCAATGCGCTCGTATAGAGGAGCGCCGCAAGCCCCGCAGTACTCGCCACGGCATGAGGGACGATCCCGAGCGTGCAGCCAAACGCCGCGAGCACGCTGGCCCGCCAGCCGCGGCCGAGCCCGAATGCAAGCGTATAGATGACGCCCGTCCCCGGCAGCAGGACGACGATGAGCGAGGTCACGAGGTATTCGAGCGTCACGAACCTTCTCCAGGCGCCATAGTCACCGCACACCGCCAATGGCTAACCGAGGCATGCACGCCAACGGGAGGCGGGGAACGGCGCGCTGTACACGACCATCTCCGGACCCGTCTCCTCAGGCCCTGCTGACGGAATTGTAGACCCTCTCCATGACCTGGTTGTTGTACTTCTGCACGATCACCTGCGAGCGGAACAGCTCGCAGAGCTCCAGAACGCTGACACCGATCAGCACTAGGACACCCAGCCCGACATGGTCCGTGAACAGCATGGCCACCCCTACCCAGAACACGGCCATGTTGATGATGCCGTACAGCCATTTGCCGAGATAGAAGTGGTGCAGCCCGGCGAAAAATATAAAGTTCAGGGTCGCATAGGTATCCGGATCCTTGATCTTGCGCTCCACCTCCCTGAAATACCGCAGCCGCTTGTCATCCGGCAGCTCCCTCACCAGCCTGCGGATGCTCTCTTCCCTCTCCTGGACGGCCTCTTTAGACATTGGAAAATCTCCTTTTTGCACCGGGAGGGCTCCCTCCCGATGCCATTCGCCTGCTACGGCAGGCCTAGCGACCGAGGGTGACGATCACCGCCTCCCGCTTCCAGAAGAGCATGAAACGTTTCTGCTCCAGAACCTGGAAGACCACCGTCCACCCGTCCGCCGCTTCCTTGTTCAAAGCGGTCTCCATCTTCTTGATCGGAATGCCCGACGCCCCCAGAAAGATCGTACCAAGGCCGCCCTCGACCACGTAGAGCACCTTGTACTCCTTATAATCCATCAGGTTTTCCTTCTTGTTGCCCCGATCAACATGCCGACTCCCGCCACTCGGGGTGGCATGGCGGGAGCCCACCGTTTCGATGGATAGCAATCGGCGCCAGGCAACACCTCGCCGCCGGACTGTCCCCATAACGGCCGTGCCGGTTTGCGTGATCGCGTGGTAATCACCTTCCTGAGCTGATCGCTATGCGTTCTTATTGACTGGTCCGAAAGCGTTGATATGCCTTGAGTGCCCAAGGCTGAAACGCGGGAGACATGGAATGCGGAAAAAACGAAACGATCAACACGCTGTTATCCGAATCCCGACAAGGCGAAACCCATGTTTTATGCCCGGATTGCCGCCGGAAGTGCCCGCCGTTTATTCCGCACTGAAATCCTTTATTTCCCGCCCGCCACACCCCGATATAAACTATTCACATATACTCAAAACCGCCACGCTCAACAGCCTCACCGAACCATCCAACACCACATGCCCAAGCGTTGCCGATGCAGGCAAAGGGGGGAGTATACCGTCAGCCGGCGGATTTCGGTGGATAAATTCCCATGACGGATCTCGCATAGTGCAGGGCGCAGTGGCTTCATCATCGGCCCGCTCATCTACCGGGTGCTCTACGACGGCGACTCGGCCACGCCGGAGCGGCTGTGGGAATGGGTGACCCGGGCACTCGGCGGTGCCTAACCCGCCTATCACGGGTGATCGCGCACCCCTTCCTGAACTCACGTCCGCCCGGGGAATATCGCTGAATCCCGGCCGGCTTCGCGCCCGGGAGCCAACGAGGAGTCGGAGGCCGTAGGGCTGCCCCCTGGCCGGGTGGGGTTCCCCTCGGGGATTTCGCTCAATGGGTGATAGCGGTCCGGCTGGCAGCGAGCGTGAACCACCTGTTAAGCGCAGGCAGAGCAGGTCTTGCGCTCCGGGAAACCGCCATAGTCGCCGCCGCGGAGGGAGCGCGCCGGATAGCCCCTTAAACGCGCGCTGTTACGGCAACGGGGGGCTGGAAGCGGGAGACGCCCGGCCCTTTCGGTACACCGAAAGGGCCGGACCCGGTTCAAACACGCAGGGCTTCCCCGTGATTACTGGAACACCGGGAAGACGCTGGCGTCGCCGTAGTCCTTGATCGGCTCCATGTTCTTCAGCGTCTCCATGTCGTCATCGGCGATCACGAAGTCCACGTCCGCGTTGTTCTTCATGTGCTCCGGGTTGGCCGTCTTGGGCAGCGGCAGCAGGCCGAGCTGCAGATCGTAGCGGATGCACAGCTGCGGCACGGAGACACCGTACTTCCTGGCCATTTCCGCGATCTGCTCGTTCTTGAACAGCTCACCGTGGCCCACCGGCGAGTACGCCTCGACGAGCAGCCCCTTGTCCTTCGAGTACTTGATCAGGTCCCAGGGGGTGTTGCTCACGTGCGCCAGGATCTGGTTGACCACCGGTTTGACCGTGCAGGACTCCAGGATGTTGTCGATGTCCTGCTCGGCGAAGTTGGACAGGCCGATCGCGCGGATCCTGCCTGCCTTGTGGGCCTCCTCGAGCGCGCGCCAGGCCTCGCGGTTGCCTTCGAGGAAGCGATCCGCCTCACCGAAGCTGTCCCAGGGCTGGGGGCTGTGGATGATCATCATGTCGATGTAATCCAGGCCCATGCGCTGAAGGGAGCCCTCGATGGACTCTACCGCGCCCTTGTAGTCCTTGTACCGCGCCGCGAGCTTGGTGGTGACAAACATCTCCTCACGGCTAACCCCACAGGCCTTGATACCCGCAGCCACCTCGGCCTCGTTGCCGTAGTCCTGCGCGGTATCGATATGGCGGTAACCGAGCCTGGCGGCCTCCTTCACCGCCTCTTCGGCATCCTTACCCTCGATGAACCACGTGCCAAGCCCCAGCTTGGGGATCTCAACGCCATTAGAGAGGGTATAGGTCTCTTCTAGCAGCATAATGCGTTCTCCTGGTTACACGCCGTTGTATCCATTCCGGCGAGGGAACAAATGTCTTCTGATCGCTTCGAGCTCCGGACCCGGCTCCAACCGGAAGGGGCCTACCTCGTGCCGACGCACGGCCGGGCCCCTCTACCGCCAGACATCGCCAGCAGTGGCAATCGCACGGACCACGGCTGCCCGGGCGGGATGCTGGCGCGAAGGCAGCGACAACGCGCCGGTGGTGCCACGCTCCGGAGGCCCCCGTCGCCGTTGCACCCTTTCCCGTTGCCGCGCCCTCGTAAAGGAAACCATTGATTCCACAGGAAACGACGACATCGCAGACCGGCCCGCAGCAAACGCCCGGTCGCACCGGCCGATTCATGCCGCGTAGCGCCCGCCAGAGGACATCGCGGCGCAAACCCCTGCTGCATGCCGTCACATCGGAATTAAGTAGTGACCTACCGAAGGAAAGTCGGGGGTCGGTTCCCGGATTTCAACACCCGTGCGGCACCTGATTGCCCAACCAGGCGCACGTCGTCACTCCGCTCCGGCTGGCGCACTCGCCACGTGGCTGCGTTCGGGCCAGGAGCGCCGCGCGGCCTAGGGCCGATCGGCCTCCTCCGTAGCGGGCTCCGGCGTCTCGCCATCCACGTCCTGGACTTGGTGATCGAACGCCGCCTGGAGGCCGGTTTCCTCCTCGGCCTCCTCTTCCGCCCCGTGCTCGATGTAGCGCGGATACAGCGGCGACAGGATCGCCACCAGGATGCCGATCGAGGAGAACACGGCGAACGCATCGGCGTAGCCGAGCGCGTTCACCAGCACGCCGACCACGGGCGAGCCCGTGGCCTGCCCGAGCGAGACGGCCATGAATGGCAGGACCGGCCCCATCGACAGCCGGCCCGGCAACAGCCGGATGCCCGTCATCAGGTACAGCCCGGTCAGGCTCATGTAGGCCAGGCCGAAGACCAGCGCGGAGAAGGCGGTAATCGCCAGCCGGCCGGGACTGGCCGCGAGCAACGCCAGGCTCGCGGAGAGCATCATCAGCATGAGCGCCTGGGTGATGGGCGGGTTGTTGCGATCGGCCAGGTCCGCCACCACCGCGCCCCCGAGCCCCGCGATGCCGACGGCGAGCCACAGCCAGCCGGTCGTCCCGGGCGGCAAGGCACCGAGGGTGACCACCAGATCCGGCGCGAAGATCCAGTACGCGGAGGAGACGAAGCCCATCGCGAAGGAAAACAGCGAGAGCCTGAACAGACGCGCCCACTGCAGGGCAGTGATCGGCGGCGGCGCCGCGGCCGCGGTAATCGCCGCCGTCGCCCGCGACACCGAGGGGATGAAGTACCAGGCGGCCACGATCCCGATAGCCGCCAGGATGGCAAACGACACGTACGCGAAACGCCAGGCCGTGGCCAGGAACAGGACCGCCGGCACGGCAACCGCCACACCGATGCTCGTCCCCGCGTTCATCACCGAACTCACGCGCCCATGCAGCGAGCGCTTAACCAGCACCTGCATGGCGGCCGTGAGTGCCGGCATCATCAGCCCCGTGCAGATGCCGCAGGCGAACACCCCCACACCGAGGGACTGCGCGCCGGACGCTTGACTGATGACCGCCAGACCGCCGGCGCCGAACGCACCGGAGAGCACGGCCGTGTTGCGGGCGCCCAGGCGATCCGCGGCCCACGGGGCAACCAGCGTGGCCAGCACGAAGCTGATGAGCGGCAGCGCACCGATGATGCCGATCACGTACGGCGTCAGCTCCAGATCGGCACGGATGGGCGGCACGAAAAGCCCGAAGGCGAAGCGCGCCAGCCCGTAACTGATCGCAATCAGCGCCGCACCCAGCAGCGCAAACCCCGTGCTCGTGGGATACTTCATGTCACCTCCGCCGGACCGATATCGACAACACCGCCCCGGTCCGGTCCCATGCAGAGCCCCGGGCATGCGCGCGCCACCGGTTCGTGACCCCAGTACGCATTCGCCTTGGCCACCGTGCGACCCTCCCATGACAGACACGGACGCGGGAGGCACACAACGTCCATCCGATTGAACCTCAAAGCAAATCGTTCTGGTCTATGGGGCGGAACCAGCAGATGCCCGGTAGTCCTGCGGCCTACCGCCCGGAGCGCATTCGCCCACAAACGACGCCCGACCCTCACGGCGTCTCACACTGACCGCCCCTTTGCCGTGGCGGGAGAAGGAAGCGCGCACCAACGCCCCCCTGTCACCCGAACTCCATCCGCGGGCGTTTCGCGCTCGACGCGTAACCCTGGGCCTCTCTTCCGCCGTCCAGCGGGCCGAATTCCTGCCGCACGCGGCGCCGGTCCTGACGCGGCGTGTCACTCGCCCGGGGTACAGCACCCGGAGCCTTCCTGAACCGGCGGACACGCCACCGACCCGAATGAGCAGAACACGCAGCAGTCACCGGGCTTCGGCTTGAGCAGCGCGCCGCAGGACTCACACTCGTAGAAATAGGTGCAGGCGTCCGTCGGCATTGTTTCCGTCTTACGGTGACCACATTCCGGACACGTGATAACCGACTGCAGAATGACTTCGACCATTTCTCCCTCCCGGTACCGGCGCCACGGTGCCAGCCTCGGCACCTGACACTGTCCAACAAGGTATCCTCTTAACCTCCCAAGCGGACACATCAGGCAGTATGCGTGGACGATCCCGTTGAACCGCACGCACGCCTCGCCGAGCAGATCGAGGAAGCTCGCGAAACTCTGATCATCCAGATAGATCGGATCACGGCGGTTGCCGCGAGAGAAGACGTGATAGATCGCGCCCGCGTACTCAAGGCACAGCGGCCTTGCCATGGCTTACCTCCCTGTAGCCAGACCAACGGAACCTTCCTGTACCGTGCCTTACACCAGCTGATCAGCCTTCCCACCGCCATGTCTCGGCATGTTAGAGCTGGCCCCGAGCTCAACGTACCGATCAGAACGCGCCGCCTCGTTTCTCCCGCAAAACCGCATAGCCCATACCGACCAAGCCGGCATTACGGATCGCCGTGCCGACGGCCTGCAGGATGTCCGGCACCGGAACCACCGCCAGCACGAGGTTCACGAGCAGGCCGATACCGAACAGCAGGACCGCCGCCGCGGGCAGGCCCTTCCCCCTGAGCGCCGAATTGGCGAAAAGCAGCCCGCCGACCACCATCAGCGCACCATGAACCGTGTAGAGCGGTCCTAGCTGCCCCCAGAGCGACTCGTAGTCCGGCACACCCGCGCTCAGGGCGTACAGCGTCGTGTGAGCGAAATACGTAAAGGCGATCCCGTAGAGCACCGCCCCGATCAATGCACCGGCGCCAAGCGCCTCGGCCCGCACGGCATAGACCCCGAGCAGCAACCACGGCATCGGCAGGAACGCGACATAGTTCAGCCAGAGCTGCGCCGTCGAGAAACCATCCTGGTACCATTCCATCACGTCGGTGAGGGAGTGGAGCGCCGGTGCGGCAACTGCGGCACTCCCGAAAAGCAGTCGTAGTGCATACGATGAACTCAAGGGCATGGTGTTCGGGGAGCGCCTTAACGCTCGCTATCACCGGTGACAAGGTCGCGGCGACGCAAAGGCTTCGGCCTCCGGTGAACGGTCTGGCCATGAGTGTTCAGTCGACGATGAATAGCCTGGCGCCCCGCTCAGTTGATGAGCGGTGAAGCTCCGCATTATCCGCGACCTGATAGCTCGAACCGGGAGTGAGCGTGAAGCACCGGCCGTCTTCCAGCTCAGTCTGAAGCTCACCTTCCAGACAAAGAAGTATGTGCCCCTTCGCGCACCAGTGATCCGCCAGATAGCCCGGGCTGTACTCCACCATCCGCACCCGGATATCCCCGAAGTGTCGGGTTCGCCAGTACGCCACGCCCCTCTCCCCGGCATGCTCGGTCTTCTCGACCTCAGACCAATCAGTAACCCCAAAAGGTAGATCTGTGATGTTCAAGATTGTCGCTCCTTAGGCATATAACGGCCGCCATAACCGGTGGACAAAAGCGTAGCAAGGCTACGCTTTTGTCCATCCGAGTTGATGGCATTGTTATGCATGCATCCCCTAAGCGGACCCTCGCGCAGCATTCCTTCGGGCTCTCACCGTCTCCACTAGTGCTCGAAGATCCGCAATATCTTGCTTTAGCTCGTCGGGCGTCGGCGGCGGTTCATCCTTAGCGGATGCAGGATCATGGGCTTCCACGATATCGTGGCATCTTTGGTTGAGCCGGAATAATTCATCCACTTCGGCTTGCCGAAGGCCCACTACTTTCGATAACCTTTTTACGTCGATATAATCCCTGAAACGCTGAACCGTGCCATTGAGCAAATGATCCTGGACCACGCGCTCTATCGTGGCTCGCAGAAGGCTATACTGCCGGGTAATCTCCCCAGCCAATTCCGCAGACGGCTCGGCCGGCCATGGCAACTTCTCAAAGTGTTTTTGCGCCTTTTCCAGTACATCGATGCGCTCCCCGACGCTCTGATGCGCCCAGGGCAACCCCGAACTGACGATGCCAGCGCTCGCGCCCACACGATCGAGACTAGTGATCGTCGGCTCGTGCAACGCACGGTCGCACTCCGTGCGCAACTGCTCCAAGAACACCACGTCATGCGTGAACACGATCACCTGCCGGGAGCTCGCTTCCCTCACCATTCGTTTTGCGACTTTTCCTCGCCTCTTATGATCCAATGAAGAGACGGGATCATCAAAAACAATCCCGCAGGAATGATCCGCCAACGCCAGCTCCGCAAAAAACGAACCTAGGGCAATGGCACGCTGTTCACCTTCACTCAAAATTTCCTCGATCTTGTTTGTCGTTGGAAGGTCGAGGAGCAGTTGATGGAGCATCCTTCCACGAGCGCTTCGCTCCTTGAGTTTCGTCTTGATATGTCCAATTCCCAATCTGTTGAATTCTTCATCAAGCGCTTTTCGAAGTTCCTCAGTTACTGCTACTGACGCCAACTCTTTCGATTTGTCGGAGATTGGACGGGTTTTTAGGCTTTGCCGACACTTCTCAAGGGCCGCTTTCCTTTTCATCCGTTCCAGCAAGTCGATCACGGCTTTCAAGCTCGTCGCTAGGCGTTGCCTCGCCGACAACTCAGCCAATTCCTCCTCAAGCTGTCGCCGCTTCTCTTCGTCCGCGGCCCTCCTTAGCTCCCGACACGACTTAAGCTGATGCGCGGCGAGTTGCCGTACGTAGACCCGCGGCGATTCGTTTAAGCCAGAAATATCGCTCCAGTCTGATTTCCCCAAGGAATCCAGCATCGAAGCTCTACGGGCCTCAAGCGAAGCTTCGAAGTCGGCGATTTTTGGGAGGATTTCGTCATCGAGTCCCTTTAACTCATCAGCGAGTGCTTCGTCGGGCGAAATTGACAGACTTGCGGCCTCGATTTTCGTTTTAGCCTCTTCGACTTTTCTGCGAGCGTTGTCCGCCGTCTTTGCGACGTCGTTCTCAATGTACTCGTGAAATCTCTTGAGGCGCTGATTAGCGGCATCCGGCAAATCTTCCTGACACAAAGGACAGACCTTCCCTTCGACATTTGCCGGAAACGCTTCACCCGGATATGCCACTTCCGTGAAGTAGCGTTTCGCCGAATCAAACAGACGTTTCCAAGTTTGGTCTCCCGTTCCCGGGAGCAATTCCTCACCGGCGCGCAATGCATCTGCTGCCTTCTTCTCGGCGGCCTCTGCGGCAGCTCTTTCTCCGTTGAGTCTTTCTAGCTTCTCAACTGCGTGGTCGCTGACCCAAACAAGAGGGCTGGACAGTTTTTCGGCATAGGCCTTCAAACGAATTGCCGAACGCCGAAACTCTTCGCCTTTGGCGAAGGGGTCCGCTTCCTTGAGAGCTACTTCGAGGTCGGCAATTCGTTTGATTTCTCCTTCTGTTAACGTTCCGAGAGAAGTTATCGCATCTACGTCTGATTTGGCGGAGAGGTTTTTAATTGTTTTCCCGACCTCTGTATCACCAACGAGATGCTTAAATGGGGTAGTATCGATGTCGATTCCGGCGAGTTCGGCGTCGAGCTTTTCCGAAATTTTCGGCACAACTTCTTTTGCAAGGTTTTCCAAAATATCTAGACCATAGGGGAGGTACGCGACATCTTGTTCCGCCGTTATATATGAGCGAGCGCACTTCGAATCGAATACCGATATCATGGACAGCCGATCTGGTGGTGTCGCTCCCCGAGACCATTCGACCTCTTCGACCCGGCCATATACTTCAACATCGAATTTCGCTGTCGGCTCTTTCCTTGCGACCGAAGGATCGTTTGCATTTGGATGAATTGGTTCGGACTGATCTCTGGCACGGCAGGCTCGTTTCATGACCCGTGCATAGCCGGATTTACCGGTCCCGTTCCCCCCGTAGACCACGGTCATCCCGGTCTGGGCGAATCCTAGGTTCTGATCGTTTGAGATCTGATTGACGTTATTCAGGTCACGCAACGATAAAAGGGTAACGGTCTCGCCGAGCGTGCGTTCGGCGGGAAGATGTTCATTTTCTAGTGGCACTGAGGTGACGGCACGATCGGTCTTTATGCCATGGTCCTTTTTCAGGAGCTCGTAGAGTTCGGAGTAGTCGACCTCACCTAATCCATTTTCCTTTTGAAGTAGGCGCCGGCACGCATCCCGCTGCCATGATGGACGCGATCGAGTCCATTTCAGAATCTCGTTCAGGATTCTCATCTACTTTCCCGCTTCCTCGGCACTTATTGCCCATTCCAAATACGTTCTTGCATAACGCCAGAGCGCACCGGCGCACTTTAGTGCGTCCGCGTGGCGCGACTTGTTATGCAAACCGAATGATCTCGAACTGATCTAGGAATATAAACGCAATAATCACTATAAAATATAAACCAAAGATCCATGGAAACGCCTTTGCCCTCGCGGCGAGCTTGAACCGGTGAATCTTAGTGGCCCAATTTGGCTTGTATTTTGGAGGCTCTAGAGCTTTGTTCTCTATCTCCCTCTGACGCTCCCTCCATGAATGTAAATTTTGGAATAGTTTGACACCGCCGAACTGCTCTGCAGCCTCTATCCCACGCAACTCCCATTCAAAATACTGGTTTTGCCCGGTGAAACGCTCAAGGCCCACAGCCATTTGAAATGAAGTAAATACCCCTATGACTCCGATAAACACCAGAAAGAAAGCAATCATAGTTTCGCCGCCATTAGAAAAAAACGCATTCAAAAGAAATACGCTGGCAGCAACGAAAATCGAACTAGCGGTTAGATAGGCTGAAAACAGGCTATGATAGGCAATCACTCCCGAAGACCATGTGGCCATTAAAGCCGTATACTGTTCGTCTTTATCCATTATAGTACCAAGCTCTCCAATCACCTTTTTTCCGCTAACGCTAACACAAGGAATCTGCGTTTCAGATACCCCCCTTTTTCGACCATTGTGACCAACCAAGGCGAGGCCAACCTCATCCAGTTAACGGTCTTTGACGACCTCCGCATAACGCTCAGCTTAACCGGCCGGCTTTGAAGCACCAGTGACCTTGCCCGGCTGAATTGGACACGTTCACGCGGCCAGTTTCCCGAAGGCGGCCGGTGATTGAAAGCCCAGCGCCGAATGCAGCCGACGCTGATTGTAGAACTGGAGGTAGTCATCGACATGGCTAATTGTAGGGTCTCGGATGATTGCATCTCGCCGAGGAGTTATCCTCTGTGGTTGGCCCGAGAGGTGCTGAGCACACTAGC
>NZ_WNXE01000560.1:0-1066 GCF_010993615.1 Arhodomonas sp. KWT
GACGCTGGCCGGGCGCATCGCCGGGCTGGGCTGGCACATCCAGTTCCTCGTCGACGTCTCGCGCTTCGAGCGCCTGGCGGAGCGGCTGAGCGCCCTGCCCGTGCCGAGCGTGGTGGACCACATGGGTCACGTCCCCGCCGGCCGCGGCACCGGCGATCCGGGCTTCCGGGCACTGGTGGACCTGGTCGCCGACGGCAATACCTGGGCCAAGCTCACCGGGCCGAACCGCATCAGCGCGCAGGAGCGCGCGCCGTTCACGGACGTCGAGCCGTTCTTCCATGCCCTGCGCGAGGCCGGCCCGTCGCGCTGCGTGTTCGGCACGGACTGGCCCCACGTGCAGCTCCCCGGGCCCATGCCCAACGACGGCGACCTGGTCGACGAGTTCCTGCGCCTGGTCCCGGACGAGGCCGGGCGGCGGGCGATACTGGTGGACAACCCGGCAAGGCTGTACGGTTTCGGCTGACACCGCACACGGATCATCCGGGAGGCAGGCATGAGCGGGCAGGATCGGCGCGTCGCCCTCGTCACCGGCGCCGCCCGCGGCATCGGCCGGGCCATCGCCGCGCGGCTGCTCGCCGACGGCATGGCGGTGATCGTCGCCGACCGGGACGGCGCGGCGGAGACCGCGGACGCCCTCGGCGGCGCGGCGCACGGCATCACCGTCGACGTCGGCGACGAGGCGGCGGTCACGGCCCTGATCGAGGCGGTCTCGGCACGCCACGGCCGGCTCGACGCCCTGGTGAACAACGCCGGCCACGGCGCCCCCGCCCGGCCCCTCGAGGCACAGGCGGTGGCGGACTGGCACCGGGTCATCGCCACCAACCTCACCGGCACCTACCTGTGCAGCCGCGCCGCCGCACCCCTGCTCCGCGCGGGCAGCGGCGCCATCGTCAATATCGCCTCCACCCGCGCCCGCCAGTCCGAGCCGCACACCGAGGCCTATGCAGCAAGCAAGGGCGGGATCCTCGCCCTGACCCATGCCCTCGCCGTGAGCCTGGGCCCGGACGTGCGGGTCAACGCGGTAAGCCCGGGCTGGATCGCCGCGGCGGCGGAACACGAGGACCTC
>NZ_WNXE01000561.1:0-1063 GCF_010993615.1 Arhodomonas sp. KWT
GATGGCGTCCGTGACCTCGAATAGCAGACGGGCGCGGTTCTCGATGGAGCCGCCATAGTCGTCGGTGCGCTGGTTGGCGCCGTCCTTGAGGAACTGCTCGATGAGATAGCCGTTGGCGGCGTGGATCTCCACGAGGTCGAAGCCGGCGTCGCGGGCGCGCTCGGCGGCCCGGGCATAGTCGGCGACCAGTCCGGGGATCTCCGAGGCCTCCAGCGCCCGCGGCTCGGAGACGGGCTCGAAGCCATTGGCGGTATAGGTCTTGGCCTCGGCGCGTATCGCCGAGGGGGCGATCGGCGCCTCGCCGTTGAGCAGTGACGTGTGGGAGATACGGCCCACGTGCCAGAGCTGCAGTGCCATACGGCCGCCGGCCTCGTGCACGGCGTCGGTCACGCGGCGCCAGCCGGCCACCTGCTCGTCGCTGTGGATGCCGGGGGTATAGAGATACCCCTGGCCGTCCGGTCGGATCTGGGTCGCCTCGGCGACGATCAGGCCGGCGCCGGCGCGCTGGCTGTAGTACCGGGCCATCAGCTCGGTGGGGGCGTTGCCCCCGCCGGCGCGGTTGCGGGTAAGCGGGGCCATGACGATGCGGTTGGGGACCGCCACGTCACCGACCCGGAGCGGCTGGAACAGGGGCTCGACGGCGGGATTGCGGGGTGACGACTGCATGTTGCTCCCTGAATTTGATCGTTACACGGACTGTTAGTATAAGAACAATTGATCCGTCCGTGAAACCCCCGCCCGCGCTGTCCGGCTGTCGCCGTCAGCCCGCGAACAGCCGCGAGAAGAACCCGCGCCGGCGCGACGAGCTGGCCGCCACCTGTGCCCGGGCGTGCTCGGCAGCGGTCTCCACGAGGTTGTGGAAGTCCTCGTCCACCGGCTCCGCAAGGGTCCGTTCCTCGCGGCTGAAGGCGCTGCCTTCGCCCTCGACCCCGGCCTCCAGCATCGCGTCCGCCCACGCGATCAGGCCCTGGCGGACGGTCTCCAGCACCGTGGGGATGGCCGTCTGGGGCAGGGCGAGGGATAACCGGGTGTCGAGTCTGGCCTCCTGCTGAAGGGCGGCGAG
>NZ_WNXE01000562.1:0-1062 GCF_010993615.1 Arhodomonas sp. KWT
TGTAGGGTCTCGGATGATTGCATCTCGCCGAGGAGTTATCCTCTGTGGTTGGCCCGAGAGGTGCTGAGCACACTAGCCGAGGAGGCCCGGCGCTGAACATTCGACTGCACGCGAACGCCACGACGACCCCGAAGACCCGGGCGTATATTCAGGCCTCGACCAAGACCAGCCGGGAACTGGCCGAGGAGCTGGGGATCTCGATCAGCACGGTGCGCCACTGGCGCCGCCGGGACGATGTCCATGATCGCTCGCATACGCGCAAGAACCTGCTGAGTACGCTCTCCCCGGCGCAGGAGGCCATTGTCATTGAGCTGCGACGCACCTTGTTGCTGCCGCTCGATGACCTGCTCGCGGTGGTCCGGGAGTTCATCCACCCGCGGCTCAGCCGCGCGGCGCTGGACCGGTGCCTGCGTCGCAACGGTGTCTCCCGGCTGGCCGATCTCACGCCAGCCGAGTCCTCGCAGGAGATCAAATCCAAGCCCTTCAAGGCCTACGAGCCAGGCTATATCCATATCGACTACAAGTACCTGCCGCAGATGCCCGACGAGAGCCGGCGCCGGTACCTGTTCGTGGCCATCGACCGGGCCACGCGCTGGGTCTACGTTGAGCTCAAGGCCAACAAGTCCACTCGCTCGGCAACGGCCTTCCTCAAGGCCGTACGGGGCAAGGCGCCGTTCCGCATCCGCAAGCTGCTCACCGACAACGACAAGGCCTTCACCGATCGGCTTCAGGCCAAAGCTCGCCAGCCCAGCGGCGAGCACGTCTTCGACCGGCTCTGCGCCGAGGCGGGCATCGAGCATCGCCTCTCACCGGTGCGCCGGCCGCAGACCAACGGCATGGTCGAGCGCTTCAACGGGCGCATCAGCGAGGTCCTGGCCAGCCATCGCTTCGATTCCCGGCAGGACCTGGAAACCACGCTCAAGCGCTACTGCCACCTGTACAATCACCACATACCGCAGAAAGCGCTGCACCAGCGAACGCCGATACAGGCGCTGAAGGAATGGCAACAAAGCCACCCGCAACTATTCATTCGGCAGGTGCGCAATCATCCGGGACCTGACA
>NZ_WNXE01000563.1:0-1062 GCF_010993615.1 Arhodomonas sp. KWT
ACCCGGGTATGCCCGTCCGCGACGATGTCCGGTGCCGGGCGCAGTCGCGCTTGTACGTTTCGGGGGCGAGGAGACTACACAACTACGCAGGTTCGGGTAGGTCGTGCGCCGCAGGCGCGCGACCTATTACGGAGCGGTGCCGCAGCGTCGCACACGGCCCACGGCCGTGCACGACCTACCCACCCGGGTGCCCGTCCGCGACGATGTCCGGTGCCGGGCGCAGCCGCGCTTGTACGTTTCGGGGGCGAGGAGACTACACAGCTACGCAGGTTCGGGTAGGTCGTGCGCCGCAGGCGTGCGACGTTCCGGAGCGGTGCCGGCGGCGCCGCACACGGCCCACGGCCGTGCACGACCTACCCACCCGGGTATGCCCGTCCGCGACGATGCCGGTCGCCGGATGCAGCGGAGCTTGTGTGTTTCGGGGGCGAGGGGGTTACACCGCTAGTCCAGCCGGTCCACCCGCAGCTCGATACGGCGGCCGTCACCGCCGGCCCGCCAGGTCTTCACATTCTTCCGGTTGTCGCCGGTGTCCGTGCCCGTGCGGGCGAGTGTCAGCCACTCGCCGAGAGGGCCGGTCACGGTGGTGATGAGGGTGTCGGTGTCGATATCGGCGCCGTCGCGGCGGTCGCGGCGCACCGTGATCCGCACGTGTACCCGCCCGCCGGTGAGCTGGGGTGTCACCGTGAACCCCCGGGGCAGGTCGCGGTAGTCCGGCACCTCGCCGAAGCCGGTGCCGTCGCTGCCCGCCCAGTACCAGCGCTTCGGCTCTGCTTCCAGCCGGCCCGTATCGATCACCGCCCGCCCGCCCTCGCGCACCCGCACGCGCTGAACCGCCGCGGCGGCGGTGCCGGCGCTGTGGCGTTCGGTGTTGCCGTTTGCCGCGGTGCCGGTGTCCGGGGCGATGCGTACGCTTACCCGCAGCTCGGCCAGGGGATGGTCCAGGGCGCTGACCGTGTCGCGCAGGGCGTCGACGGTGGCGGCGGGGCCGCGTATCACCAGCCGGTCGCCGTCGGCGGCGATCCGGGCGTCCTCGCCGGCGATGGTGCGCAGGGTGGGCAACAG
>NZ_WNXE01000564.1:0-1060 GCF_010993615.1 Arhodomonas sp. KWT
ATGGCACCTTCCGCGTCACCGCGGACATCACCGACTACTCCCGCGCGAGCGTGTTCTCGACGGTGGGCAAGGAGACGCCGGTGTTCGTGCGCTTCTCCACCGTCGCCGGCGAGAAGGGCTCGGCGGACTCCGTGCGCGACCCGCGCGGCTTCGCGGTGAAGTTCTACACCGACGAGGGCAACTGGGACCTGGTCGGCAACAACACGCCGGTGTTCTTCATCCGCGATCCGCTGAAGTTCCAGGACTTCATCCACTCGCAGAAGCGCCACCCCCGCACCGGCATGCGCGACAACACCATGCAGTGGGATTTCTGGAGCCTCTCGCCGGAGTCGCTTCACCAGGTGGTCTGGCTGCTCGGCGACCGTGGGCTGCCGGCGTCGTTCCGCAATATGAACGGATACGGCTCGCACACGTTCAGCTTCTGGAACGAGCGCGGCGAGCGTTTCTGGGTGAAGTTCCACATCAAGACCCGGCAGGGCATCCGCTGCCTCACCGAGGCCCAGGGTGCGACGATCGCCGGCGAGACGCCGGACTACCACACCCAGGACCTGTTCGCGGCGATCGAGGACGGCGACTACCCGAAGTGGACCGTCTACGTGCAGATCATGCCGGAGGCGGATGCCGAGTCGTACCAGCTCAACCCCTTCGACCTCACCAAGGTCTGGCCCCACGCCGACTACCCGTTGATCGAGGTGGGCGAGCTGGAGCTCAACCGCAACCCGGACAATTACTTCGCCGAGGTCGAGCAGGCGGCGTTCGAGCCGTCGAACCTGGTGCCGGGGATCGGCGCCTCGCCGGACAGGATGCTCCAGGCGCGGCTGATGTCCTACGCGGACGCCCACCGCTACCGGCTCGGGGTGAACTACGCCCACATCCCGGTGAACCGGCCCAGGGTGGAGGCGCATACCTACCACCGGGACGGCTACATGCGCACGGACGGCAACTACGGTGCGGCGCCGAACTACGAGCCCAACAGCTTCGGGGGCCCGCAGGAGGACCCGTCCGTGGCCGAGCCGCCGCTGCGCATCTCCGGTGACGCGGGGCGCTACGACCACCGCGA
>NZ_WNXE01000565.1:0-1058 GCF_010993615.1 Arhodomonas sp. KWT
CGGGAACCGCGGCGCGGCGAGCCGGCGGCCGGCGCCGGGCCGGCCGCCAATAAGGCCCGCTCAATCCGGGACGGCGCGGCCTAGAAGGCCTCCGAAGGCGCCAGCCGCTCCGGCCCGTCACGGCTGTCACCGTAATCCCGGGACGGGATGTGATCGCCGGTGACCATCTCGCGGTAGCTCATGCCCGGCCCCACCATCGGGTACACCCCGGCGTCCGGATCGATGACCACCTCCAGGAATGCGGGCCCCTCAAAGCCCACGAAGGCCTTCAGCGCCTCGCCGAGCTCCGCCTTGTCGGTGACGCGGCGGGCGAACTCGAAACCATCCGACTCCGCCGCCTTGATGAAGTCCTTGCGATGCAGGGACTTGTCGCTGCCCGAGAAACGGTCCTCGAAATACAGCCGCTGCCACTGGCGCACCATGCCGTCGCAGCTGTTGTTGAGCAGCAGCACCTTCACCGGCAGGCCGTAGGTGGTGACGGTCTCCATCTCGCCCAGGTTCATACGGATGCTGCCGTCGCCGTCCACGTCGATGACCAGCGCGTCCGGATTGGCGAACTGGGCGCCGATGGCCGCCGGCAGCCCGAAGCCCATCGTGCCCATGGACCCGGAGGTGAGCCACTGGCGCGGGCGGTGGAAATCGAGGTACTGCGCCGCGAACATCTGATGCTGACCCACGCCGGTGGCGATGACCGCCTCGCCCCGGGTCAGCGTATTGAGCCGTTCGAGCACCTCCTGGGGCTGGATGAGCGGCGTCTCGCGGTCGAAGTTCATCGGGTAGCTGCCGCGCAGGCCGCGCACGTGTTCCAGCCAGGGCGTGAAGTCCCGGCGGAAGCCCTCGCTGCGCCCGAACTCCACGAGCTGTCGAAGCGAGCGCCCGGCGTCGCCGACATGCGCCCAGTCCACGAGCTTGACCTTCCCGATCTCCGCGGCGTCGATGTCGATATGCGCCACGTGCTCGGCCATCGGCGCGAACAGTTCCGCCTTGGCGGCCACGCGGTCGTCGAAACGCGCGCCCACGGCGATGATGAAGTCGCAGTCCTCCACCGCGTAGTTGGC
>NZ_WNXE01000566.1:0-1057 GCF_010993615.1 Arhodomonas sp. KWT
GAGCCGGAGGCCGGCGATGGTGCGGCGCGCCTTGAAGGCGGGGGGCAAAACCCTTAAGTTTGCCGCCTTTGCGCCACGGGGCGCGGGATGCGCCGGAGGAAAACACCGTGAAGATCGTCTGCCTCGACCTGGAGGGCGTGCTGGTCCCGGAGATCTGGATCGACTTCGCCGAGCTCACCGGCATCGACGAGCTGCGAGCGACCACCCGGGACGTGCCGGATTACGATGAGCTGATGCGTTTCCGCCTGGACGTGCTGGCGCGCAACGGCCTCGGACTGCCCGACATCGAGCGGGTGATCGCGGACATGGCCCCGCTGGAGGGCGCACGCGCCTTTCTCGACGAACTGCGTGAGCGCTACCAGGTCGTGATCCTTTCGGACACCTTCTACGAGTTCGCGCGCCCGCTGATGCGCCAGCTCGGCTGGCCGACGCTGTTCTGCCACGAGCTCGGCGTGGCCGGGGACGGCCGCATCACCGATTACCGGCTGCGCCTGGCGGATCACAAACGCCGCTCCGTGGAGGCCTTCCGCGGGCTGAACTTCCGTACCGTGGCCGCCGGTGATTCGTACAATGACACCTCCATGCTCGGTGCCGCCCACGCCGGTATCCTGTTCCGGCCGCCGCAGAACGTGATCGACGAGTTCCCGCAGTTCCCGGTGGCCACGGATTACGACGGGCTCGCCGGGAACATCCACCAGGCCCTGGCGACGGACTGAGTCCGCGACCGAGGCGACATGCGTGTAGCCCTGCTGTCCGACACCCACGGATTCGTGGATCCGCGGATCGCCGAGCGGGTGACGGAGTGCGACATCGCCGTGCACGCCGGCGACATCGGCGGCGCGGACGTGCTCCTCTCGCTCCAGCCCCGCGAGGAGCTGGTCGCGATCCGTGGCAACAACGACACGCCGGAGCGCTGGTCCGAGGGGGAGCGCCACGTCCTCGACACGCTCCCGGCCGAGACCGCCCTGGACCTGCCCGGTGGCCGGCTGGTCGTCCTCCACGGTGACGACAGCGGCACCCTGGCCCAGCGCGGGCGGCGCTACCGCCGCCGGTTCCA
>NZ_WNXE01000567.1:0-1051 GCF_010993615.1 Arhodomonas sp. KWT
CGCACCGCCTGGTTGGATGCCTCCGCCATCATGCCCACTCCGGCATTCATCTCGCGGAGCACCACCGGCGCACGCTCGTGGATGGCCTGGAGCCCGTCGTTCGTGGGCTCGTCCAGATAGGCCTGGATGTCACCGCGGTAGCGCTGCCACAGCGACTGGACCTCGCGGAGCTGATCGCGGATCGCCGGATCCTGCACCGGCTCGATCCCCATCCCCGGATCCCCCTGCAGGAGCTTGCGGTGAGAGGACTCGAACAGCGCGATGGTCTTCTCGACATCCTCACGGCTGCCCACGCCCTGCACGGCCATCACGGCCTCCTTCGCGACCCGCTGGCTGAGCATGCGCTGTCGCCCGGCGATATCCACTGCGGTGGCGCTCGATCCGAGGCTGAAATAGAGCGAGGCGACGGTGGCCAGGGCGAATACCGCGATCAGGGCATACGAGGCCAGGAACTGGCGCCCCAGCGTTCGCAACCCGACACCCCGCAATACCCGCTGGATCGCATGCCCGAAGTGTCCCTGCATCATCGCCCCCATTTCCTTGATTCATGACCGAGCAGTCACCTTCCGCCCGGGTTATCGGCGTCGGGAAACCATGCTTTACCCCCGCCGGGACACGGCGTCGGCGATCAGCAGCGCCCAACCCACCAGCCAGACCATACCGCCGAACGGCGTCACCACCCCGAAGGCCCCGACCCCGGTGAGGCAGAGCAGGTAGAGGCTGCCGGGGAAGAGCACCAACCCGGTCACGAAGCATCCCACCGCCCCCCGGCGGCAGCGACCGACGGCCCCGGGCAGCGCCGCGACCGCCACCAGTGCGAGGGCGTGAACGAACTGATAGTGCACCGCGGTTTCCCACACGGCCATGCGCTCGGCACTGAGTACGTCGCGCAGCGCATGCGAGCCGAAGGCACCGAGCGCCACGCCGAGCAGCCCCGCCACGGCGCCGGCGGCCAGGGGCAGTCGACCGCTCATCGCGTTATCCGCCATAAAATGCATCCTCTATTTGCACATTAAAAAACACTACGCAAAAATAATTAGCACACACGTAG
>NZ_WNXE01000568.1:0-1050 GCF_010993615.1 Arhodomonas sp. KWT
GCCCGCGCACCGGGGCGGCGGGGGGCATGGCGCGTCGCGAGCCTGAACCTGGAAAACTATTTCATTACCCGGGGCGGCCGGGGGGCGCCGACGGCGGCGTCCTTCCGAGCCCAGCAACGACGGCTGGTCGCCGCGCTGACCGCGCTCGACGCCGATGTGCTCGCCCTGCAGGAGATCGAGAACCGCCCGGCGGCGGTCCGTCGGCTGGTCGCGGCGCTCAACCGCAGCCTGCCCGGGGCACGCCATTACCGGTCCGCGGCTGCCGGGCGCGACCGGGGCGGCGCGGTACTGCGCAACGCGCTGCTTTACCGGCCCTCGCGGTTCTCCGTCGAGCGCGTGGTCCTCGACCAGGACCGTACCCACAACCGTGCCCCCGTGGCGGCGCGCCTGCGCGACGCTCGAGGCCGGCGGGCGTGGGTGGTCAGCGTGCATTTCAAGTCCCGCGGCGGCTGTCCGGCCGAAGGGGACGTGGATCGGGGGGCGGGCTGCTGGGCGCGGCGACGCACACGCCAGGCGAGGGCGCTGAGCGTCTGGCTGCACGGCCTGGCGGGGGGCGACCGCGCTCTCGTCCTCGGTGATTTCAATACCTATCCGGGCGAGCCGCCGCTACGCGTCCTCGCCGGCGGACGCCGGCTGCAGGCGCTCGCGGTGCGCCACATCCCGCCGGGGCAACGCTATAGCTATGTCTATCGTGGTCGTGCCGGCCTGCTGGATCATGCCCTGGCGACCCCGGGGTTGGCAGAGTCGGTACGCGGCGTGCGCCTGTGGCACATCAACGCCGATGAGCCGCCGGTGGCCGCGGGGCGGGGCCCATGGCGAAGCAGCGACCACGACCCGCTGCTGGTGGATCTGTTCCCGCCGCGCTGATTCCCCATGGTCAGACCGCGGAGGCATTGGTACTCTTTCACCGCAAACCGGGGGGCATGACGCGAATATGAACGAGACCAGCGCGGCGCTGGAGGTGCGCAACATCCACAAACGCTTCGGCGGGCTCGAGGTGCTGCGCGGTATCGATCTGCGCGCCGGCTCCGGCGACGTCATCACGCTGAT
>NZ_WNXE01000569.1:0-1049 GCF_010993615.1 Arhodomonas sp. KWT
CGTCAGCCGGCGTCGGGCTTGCTGTGCTGGAGATGGTCCTCGATACGCTCCTCGGCGGCCTTGAGCAGACGTTCCATGTCGTCAAGCAGCCCCGAGCCGTCCAGCGGGACCGGATACCCCATCATCCGGAAGCCCAGGTAATCGACGATGAAGACCCCGCGGCCGGCGTCGCCGCCCCCCGGGACATCGTCCAGCAGGGCCGTGACACGCTCGCGCGGCGCACTCGCCCGCACGAGCCCGCCGAAGGCCTGGCGGGCGGGTAACGGCGCGGCATCCCGCGGCTGAAGCAGCAGCACGCGCACCCGGTCCGCATCGCGGTTGAGCGCAACGCGCGCACGCCGGAGCTCGTCGAGCATGGCGCGGCACTCCGCCCCGCAGTCCCCGTCGACGGGGACGAGCAACGTCCAGTAGCCCTCGAACCACTTCGCCGGCATCGCCCGGCCATTCGCCATGCGCCAGCCTTCGTGCCCCTGGCTCACGGGCGGATCCACGAGCACGCCATTGTTGGTGGTCGCCCCGGGTTGCCAGCCATTGATCACCATGACCCAGGCCAGGATGGCCGGGCCGAAGAACATCACGGCCAGCACGATGATCGGCCAGCGCGACCCGGAACGACGGGTTTCAGTCGCGTTCATGCCTGCCCTTCAATCGGGTGTTGACGCCGATGTAGATCACCAGCAGCGCGGTAGCCAGCGCGAACCACTGCACGGCGTAGCCGTAGTGACGACGCGGTCCGAAGCGCATCGTCTCCGGACGCGCCTTCTCCGCCGCCGCCCCGGTGCGCAGGAGATAGGGCGTCACCGGGTACGGCAGGGCCTTCGCCAGGACATCGAAGTCCAGGTACTGGATCCGCCTCGGCCAGCTGCCGTCGCCATGATACGCCTCGCCGAGACGCAGGCCCACGGACGGACCGTCACCGAGACGGCCACGTACGGTGCGCGGCGTCGCCGCCACCGCGATGTCCGGCAGCTGCGAGCGGCGCGGCGGCGCGGCCACCCAGCCGCGGTCCACCAGCACGGCGGCGTCGGTGCCCTCGAGGCGCAGCGGCG
>NZ_WNXE01000056.1:0-7390 GCF_010993615.1 Arhodomonas sp. KWT
AAGAGGGGCTGCGTTTCGCGGTGCGTGAGGGCGGTCGTACCGTCGGCGCCGGCGTCGTCTCCAAGATCATCGAGTAAAGCACTATGGCGACCAGTCAGAAAATCCGCATTCGTCTCAAGGCGTTTGATCATCGGCTGATCGACCAGTCGGCGCGCGAGATCGTGGAGACCGCCAAGCGGACCGGGGCCCAGGTCAAGGGCCCCATCCCATTGCCTACGAAGAAAGAGCGGTATACAATCCTCATCTCGCCGCACGTCAACAAGGACGCGCGCGATCAGTACGAGATTCGGACGCACAAGCGTCTGATGGACATCGTGGACCCGACGGAGAAGACGGTTGATGCGCTCATGAAGCTCGACCTCGCCGCGGGCGTCGACGTCCAGATCAAGCTCTACTAACGCTGCTTGGGAACTACCCCGGCCCCGAGCCAGGTCTCGGTCAGCTGGGGCGGGCCCATTTGAAACACCGGGCTGCCGGGCTGTCGGATAACGTTGGCTCATGCTCCGAGCGCCGCTCGACGGTGCCCGGTAGTCTTTGTATTTCTGGAGAGGGTAACGACGATGGCAATCGGAATCGTCGGTCGTAAGTGCGGCATGACCCGTGTCTTTACCGAGGACGGGGCGTCGATCCCGGTGACGGTGGTCGAGGTGACCGCCAATCGGGTCACGCAGCTCAAGACCGAAGAGCAGGACGGTTACCGCGCGGTCCAGGTGACGACCGGGAGCCGGCGTCCCTCGCGCGTGACCAAGCCCGTCGCCGGACACGTTGCGCGCGCCGGTGTGGAAATGGGTCGCGGGCTGTGGGAGTTCCGCGTCGACGGCGAAGAGGCTGTCGAGGCCGGCGGAGAGCTCGGTGTCGACCTGTTCGAGGCCGGGCAGCTCGTGGACGTCGTGGGTGTCACCAAGGGCAAGGGCTTTGCCGGTACGGTCAAGCGCCACCACTTCCGCACCCAGGACAACAGTCACGGCAACTCGAAGTCGCACCGCAAGCCGGGTTCCATCGGCCAGGCTCAGGACCCGGGGCGCGTGTTCCCGGGCAAGAAGATGTCCGGGCAGATGGGCAACGTGCGTCGCACTGCGCAGAACCTCGAGGTCGTGCGTGTCGACGGCGAGCGCGGCCTGCTGCTCATCAAGGGTGGCGTGCCGGGCAGCCGCGACGGCGACGTGATCGTGCGGCCGGCGGTCAAGGCTCACGCGAAGGGGGATAACTGATGCAGCTCCAGGTGCGTGAAGGCAGCGGCGTGGACGTCTCCGATCACGTATTCGGCGCGGATTTCCGCGAGCCGCTCGTTCATCAGGTCGTGACCGCGTACCTCGCGGGCGGCCGCTCCGGCACCAAGGCCCAGAAGGGGCGCAGCGACGTCAGCGGCGGCGGCAGCAAGCCGTGGCGGCAGAAGGGGACGGGTCGCGCGCGTGCCGGTACCATCCGCAGCCCGATCTGGCGCGGTGGCGGCAAGACCTTCGCGGCGATGCCGCGGGATTTCTCGCAGAAGGTCAACCGCAAGATGTACCGCGGCGCGCTGCGTTCCATCCTCTCCGAGCTCGCGCGCCAGGAGCGACTGGTCGTGGTCGAGAACATCGGCATCGACGAGTCGCGGACCAGGGCGGCGACCCGGCGCCTGGCCGAGCTCGGCGGCGAGGATGCGCTGCTCGTGGCGAACGAGGTCTCCCAGGACCTCTTCCTCGCCACGCGCAATCTGCCGCGGGTGGACGTCACCGACGTGACGGGCCTCAATCCCGTCAACCTGCTGCGCCACGAGCGCGTCATCATCACGGCCGACGCGGTGCGCCGTGTCGAGGAGTGGCTGGCATGAATCCGGAGCGTATCTATCAGGTGCTGCTCGGCCCGCACATCTCCGAGAAGAGCACGCTGGTCGCCGACGATGGCGAACAGGTCGTCTTCCGCGTCGCCCGCGACGCGAGCAAGCCGGAGATCCGCAAGGCCGTGGAGCAGCTCTTCGAGGTCCGCGTCCGCGACGTCCGCGTCGTGAACGTGAGCGGCAAGAACAAGGGGTTCGGGCGCATCCGCGGCCGGCGCCCGGACTGGAAGAAGGCGTACGTCGCCCTCGAGGCGGGCCAGGAGCTCGACTTCCTCGAGGCGGCGGAATAACGCGGCGGGAATACGGGACGAATTATTATGGCACTCGTCAAGGCGAAACCGAGTTCCCCGGGGCGCCGCTTCGTGGTCGAGATCCGCGACCGCGAACTGCACCGGGGGGAGCCCTACGCACCGCTGGTGCGCAAGCTCTCGAAGTCCGGCGGTCGCAACAGCCGGGGTCGGATGACCACCCGGCACCGCGGCGGTGGACACAAGCGGCGTTACCGCGTTATCGACTTCAAGCGCGACAAGGACGGCGTCGCCGCCCGTGTCGAGCGCCTGGAGTACGATCCGAATCGCAGCGCCAACCTCGCGCTGGTGCTGTATGCGGACGGTGAGCGCCGCTACATCATCGCGCCCCGCGGCGTGCGGGTCGGCCAGCAGGTCGTCTCGGGGGCCGAGGCGCCGATCAAGCCGGGCAACGCGCTGCCGCTGCGCAACATCCCGCTGGGCACCCAGGTGCACTGCGTCGAGATGCGCCCGGGCAAAGGCGCGCAGCTGGTGCGCTCCGCTGGCGCCGGCGCGCAGCTGGTCGCCCGTGAGGGTGCCTATGCGACGCTGCGCCTGCGTTCCGGCGAGATGCGCAAGATCCTGGCCGAGTGTCGCGCCACGGTCGGCGAGGTCGGTAACCAGGAGCACAGCCTGCGCTCGCTCGGCAAGGCCGGCGCCACGCGCTGGCGCGGTCGCCGGCCCACGGTCCGCGGCGTGGTCATGAACCCGGTGGATCATCCGCATGGTGGCGGTGAGGGCCGCACCTCCGGTGGCCGTCACCCGGTGACCCCGTGGGGCGTGCCCACCAAGGGTCACAAGACCCGTACGAACAAGCGCACTGACAAGTTCATCGTGCGCCGTCGCAAACGCTAACGCATAGAGGGGTGGGGATCCGTGCCACGCTCGATTCGTAAAGGCCCGTTCGTCGACGTGCACCTCCTCAAGAAGGTGCAGGCGGCGTCAGAAGCCAATAGCAAGCGCCCGATCAAGACCTGGTCGCGCCGCTCCATGATCGTTCCGGAGATGGTCGGGCTGACCATCGCCGTTCACAACGGGCGGCAGCACGTCCCGGTTCTCATCAACGAGAACATGGTCGGGCACAAGTTGGGCGAGTTCGCAGCGAGTCGCACCTATCGCGGGCACGCGGCGGACAAGAAGTCGAAGAGGTAACGCATGGAAACGGCTGCTAGGCTCCGCTACGCGATGATCTCGCCGCAGAAGGCCCGTCTGGTCGCCGACCAGGTGCGCGGCCTGCCGGTCAGTCGCGCTCTGGAGGTTCTGGAGTTCAGCCCGCAGAAGGCCGCCGGGATCGTGCGCAAGGTGCTCGATTCCGCGATCGCCAATGCGGAGCACAACGAGGGTGCGGACATCGACGAGCTGCGGGTGAGCCGTATCTTCGTGGACGAAGGTCCGATGTACAAGCGGATCCAGGCGCGCGCGAAGGGTCGCGCGACGCGGATCCTCAAGCGCACGAGCCACATCACCGTGGCCGTTGCAGAGCAGTAAGGGGGCGCCATGGGTCACAAGGTTCATCCGACCGGATTCCGACTCGGTATCACCGAGGACTGGCGTTCCATGTGGTATGCCGACAGCAAGAACTTCGGTGATTTTCTCAACACCGATCTTGCCGTGCGCAGCTACATCAAGGAGCGTCTCGCGCACGCCTCGATCAGCCGCGTGAAGATCGAGCGTCCGGCGAAGAACGCCCTGATCACGATCCACACGGCGCGGCCGGGGATCGTCATCGGCAAGAAGGGCGAGGACATCGAGGCGCTGCGCCGCCAGCTCGCGGGCATGATGGGCATCCCGGTGCACATCAATATCGAAGAGGTCCGCAAGCCGGAGCTCGACGCGCAGCTGGTCGCGGAGAACGTCGCCCAGCAGCTCGTGCGCCGGATCATGTTCCGACGCGCGATGAAGCGGGCGGTCGGCAACGCCATGCGCCTCGGTGCCCAGGGCATCAAGATCCAGGTCGGCGGCCGCCTCAACGGCGCCGAGATCGCCCGCAGCGAGTGGTACCGCGAGGGCCGCGTGCCGCTGCACACCCTGCGCGCGGACATCGACTACGGCTTCGCCGAGGCGAAGACGACCTACGGCGTGATCGGCGTGAAGGTCTGGGTGTTCAAGGGCGAGGTCCTGGACACGCACCTGACGCCGGAGTCGGGCAAGACCAAGCGCGCGGCGAGCTGACGCGAGAGGGGAATAGGACATGCTTCAGCCCAAGCGAACGAAGTTCCGCAAGCAGCAGAAGGGCCGCAACAACGGCCTGGCCGCGCGGGGTACCACGGTCGCCTTCGGCGAGTACGGCCTGAAGGCCACCACGCGTGGTCCGATCACGGCGCGTCAGATCGAGGCCGGCCGCCGGGCGATCAACCGTCACGTCAAGCGCGGCGGCAAGATCTGGATCCGGATCTTCCCGGACAAGCCGATCTCGGCGAAGCCGCTGGAGGTCCGCCAGGGCAAGGGCAAGGGCAACGTCGACCACTGGTCCGCCGTTGTCCAGCCCGGGCGCGTGATCTACGAGATCGAGGGGGTCGCCGAGGACGTTGCCCGTGAGGCGTTCCGTCGTGCCGGCGCGAAGCTCCCGGTCAAGACCACCTTTGTACATCGGACGGTGCTGTGATGAAGGTAAGCGAGCTGCGCGATAAGGACGCGAGCGCGCTGCAGCAGGAGCTGCTCGAGCGACGCAAGGAGCAGTTCAACCTGCGCATGCAGCAGGCCAGCGGCCAGCTCGGCCGCCCGGACCAGCTGGGCAAGGTGCGGCGCGACATTGCACGGATCAAGACCGTGATCAACGAGAAACAGAGGTCGAGCGAGGCGTCATGAGCGACCAGGTGAGCACCAAACGCACGGTCAATGGCCGCGTGATCAGCGCGCGGACCGACAAGACGGTGACGGTCGCCGTCGAGCGGATGGAACAGCATCCGCTGTACGGCAAGTTCGTTCGCCGGACCACCAAGCTCCGCGCGCACGACGAGTCGAACGAGTGCCGTGAGGGCGACTGGGTCGCGGTCGAGGAGTGCCGTCCGTACTCCAAGACGAAGAGCTGGCGGCTCGTGAAGGTCCTCGAGAAGGCCGCCCAGTAGCCATTACGCGGCGGCCCCGCCGGGGTCGCGTGGTTAACGCATTAGAGAGCGAGTAGGTCGCCATGATTCAGATGCAGACTCTTCTCGGTGCGGCGGACAACAGCGGGGCGCGGCAGCTGCAGTGCATCAAGGTACTGGGTGGCTCGCGGCGTCGCTACGCCGGCATCGGCGACATCATCAAGGTGAGCGTCAAGGACGCGATCCCGCGCGGTCGGGTGAAGAAGGGTGATGTCTACAGCGCGGTCGTCGTTCGTACCCGTCGCGGCGTACGTCGCGCGGACGGCTCGGTGATCCGCTTCGACGGCAATGCCGCCGTGCTGCTGAACAATAACCTGCAGCCCATCGGTACGCGCGTGTTCGGCCCGGTGACGCGCGAGCTGCGCACGGAGCAGTTTATGCGCATCATCTCGCTCGCGCCCGAGGTTCTCTAGGCAGAGGTTGTCATGCGCAAGATCAGGAAAGGTGATGAAGTGATCGTTATCGCCGGCAAGGACAAGGGCCGGCGCGGGCGGGTGCTTCGCGTGCTTCCGGAAAAGGAGCGGGTTGTCGTCGAGAACGTCAACGTCGCCAAGAAACACCAGCGCGCGAACCCGCAGGCGGGCGTGCAGGGCGGCATCGTCGACAAGGAGATGCCGCTGCAC
Source organism: Arhodomonas sp. KWT (assembly GCF_010993615.1). Taxonomy (NCBI): domain Bacteria; kingdom Pseudomonadati; phylum Pseudomonadota; class Gammaproteobacteria; order Chromatiales; family Ectothiorhodospiraceae; genus Arhodomonas; species Arhodomonas sp. KWT. Next base: position 5,816 of record NZ_WNXE01000056.1, read on the forward strand.
GTCTCGAACGTGGCGATCTACAACGCGAAGACCGGCAAGGCAGACCGCGTCGGCGTTCGCGTCGAGGGAGACGGTCGCAAGGTGCGCGTCTTCAAGTCCAACAACGAACAGATCGACTAGGGTGCCGCAATGGCAAGGCTGCGTGAGCTCTATCAGAAAGAGATCGCCGGAAGCCTGACCGAGCGCTTCGGCTACTCCAATCCCATGGAGGTGCCGCGGCTCGAGAAGGTGGTGATCAACATGGGCCTCGGCGAGGCGATCCGGGACAAGAAGGTCCTGGAGTCGGCGACCGAGGAACTCGCGGCGCTGACCGGCCAGCGGCCGGTGGTCACGAACGCGCGCAAGTCGGTGGCGGGTTTCAAGATCCGTGAGGGCTGGCCCATCGGCTGCAAGGTGACGCTGCGACGTGGGCGGATGTACGAGTTCCTCGACCGTTTCATCAACATCGCCTCGCCGCGAGTGCGCGACTTCCGCGGTTTCTCGCCGCGGGCGTTCGACGGCCGCGGAAATTACAACGTGGGCGTGCGCGAGCAGCTCATCTTCCCGGAGATCGAGTACGACAAGGTCGACGCGATTCGCGGGATGGACATCTCCATCGGCACCACGGCGAAGACCGACGAGGAGGGACGCGCCCTGCTCGAAGGTTTCAACTTCCCGTTCCGGAAATAGACGAGGACGGTATGGCAAAGGTTTCCATGATTGAGCGCGAGCACAAGCGCGAGCGGCTCGCCCGCAAGTACGCGGCCAAGCGCGCGGAGCTCAAGGCGATCATCAAGAGCCCGAACAGCACCGATGAGGAGCGCACCGAGGCGCAGGAGAAGCTGCAGTCCCTCCCGCGGAACTCGAGTCCCGTGCGGCAGGTCAGCCGTTGCCGCGTGACCGGTCGACCCAAGGGCGTCTACCGGAAGTTCGGCCTGTCCCGGAACCAGCTTCGCCAGGCGGCGATGCGCGGCGAGGTTCCGGGGCTGAAGCTGTCGAGCTGGTAGGCCGGCTGCGTTCAAACCAAGACTGGGTAATCAGGTGACGCGAACATGAGCATGACGGATCCCATTGCGGACATGCTGACCCGGATCCGCAACGGTCAGACCGCGGAGAAGGCGGAAGTCAGCATGCCGTCGTCCAAACTCAAGGGTGCCATTGCGCGGGTGCTCAAGGACGAGGGCTATATCGAGGATTACCGTGTGGAGGGCTCCGAGAAGAAGCCCGAGCTGGTAATCGGACTCAAGTATCACGAGGGCCGCCCGGTGATCGAGGAGATCCAGCGGGTGAGCCGGCCGGGTCTGCGCCGTTTCGAGGGCAAACGGACCCTGCCGCGCGTGCGCGGCGGGCTGGGCACGGCGATCGTGTCGACCTCCAAGGGTGTCATGACCGATCGTGCGGCCCGCGCCGCCGGGCACGGTGGTGAGATTCTTTGCGTGGTCTTTTAACGACGGGATCCAGAATCATGTCCAGAGTTGCGAAAAGTCCGGTCCAAGTCCCGTCGGGCGTCGAGGTCAGCATCGACGGACGCCATGTGGCGGTGAAGGGGCCGAAGGGCGAGCTCAACCACGAGGTTCACCCGTGGGTGACGGTGAG
>NZ_WNXE01000056.1:7484-9966 GCF_010993615.1 Arhodomonas sp. KWT
GTCAGCATCGACGGACGCCATGTGGCGGTGAAGGGGCCGAAGGGCGAGCTCAACCACGAGGTTCACCCGTGGGTGACGGTCGAGCAGGCCGACGGCGTGGTGCAGTGTGCCGCGACGAGCGAGCGCCAGGAAGCCGTTGCGCTGGCGGGAACCACCCGCGCGCTGATCAACAACATGGTGATCGGCGTGAGCACGGGCTGGGAGCGTCGGCTGCAGCTGGTCGGCGTCGGCTATCGCGCCCAGGCGAAGGGCGATACGGTCAATCTCACGCTTGGTTTCTCCCACCCGGTGGACTTTCCGGTGCCGGAGGGCGTCACTGTCGAGACGCCCAGCCAGACCGAGGTCGTCGTCAAGGGCGTCGACAAACAGCTGGTCGGCCAGGTAGCGGCGAAGATCCGCGGCTTCCGGCCGCCGGAGCCGTACAAGGGTAAGGGCGTGCGCTACGCGGAGGAACGCGTGGTGCTCAAGGAAGCCAAGAAGAAGTAGGTCAGGTGAGGCGTTATGGATAAGAAGGCAGCACGGCTCCGGCGCGCGCGGCGCGCGCGGGCCAAGATTCGGGAACGCGGCGCCTACCGGCTCACCATCCACCGGACGCCGCGCCACACCTATGCACAGATCATCGCGCCGGATGCGGATCGCACGCTGGCGGCGGCCTCGACCCTCGAGAAGGGGGTCCTGGGCGATCTGACCTCGGGTGGCAATGTCGAGGCGGCGAAGGCCGTGGGCCGTGCCATCGCGGAGCGGGCGCGGGCAGCCGGCGTTGAAGAGGTCGCTTTCGACCGCGCCGGGTTCAAGTACCATGGCCGTGTCCAGGCGCTGGCGGATGCCGCGCGGGAAGCCGGTCTCAAGTTCTGATCAGGGGCAGCGTAGTAATGGCGACGAGCGACGTTAGCAACGAGGGGCTCCGCGAGAAGCTCATCGAGATCAATCGCGTGGCCAAGGTGGTGAAGGGCGGTCGTCAGTTCGGCTTCACCGCGCTCACCGTGGTCGGCGACGGCGAAGGCTCCGTCGGCTTCGGGTACGGCAAGGCACGGGAGGTGCCGCTGGCGATCCAGAAGGCGATGGAGAAGGCGCGCAAGAACATGCGCCAGGTCCATCTCAACGAGAACACCCTGCAGTACGCGATGACGGGCTGGCACGGGTCCAGCAAGGTCTACGTTCAGCCCGCCTCCGCCGGTACTGGCATCATCGCCGGCGGTGCGATGCGCGCGGTCTTCGAGGTCGTGGGCGTGCAGGACGTGCTCGCCAAGACCATCGGCTCGCGTAACCCGCTGAACGTGGTGCGTGCGACGATCAACGCGCTCACGCAGTACCAGTCGCCGGAGCTGGTTGCGCGGCGCCGCGGCAAGACCGTCGAGGAAATCCTGGGTTAATCATGGCGAACAGCAAGCAACTCAAGGTTACGCTCGTGCGCAGCACCTCCGGGCGGCTGCGTGATCACAAGGCCTGTGTCGCCGGCCTGGGGCTGCGGCGCATGCACCAGACCGTCACCGTGGGCGACACCCCGGAGAACCGGGGCATGATCCGCAAGGTCGCCTACATGCTGAAGGTAGAGGAGGCCTGAGCGATGCGACTCAACAGCATTCGGCCCGCTGACGGCAGCCGGCCCGAGGCCGACCGTGTCGGCCGTGGGCATTCCTCCGGCAACGGCAAGACCGGCGGCCGGGGCCACAAGGGACAGAAGTCGCGCAGCGGCGGCTTCCATAAGGTGGGCTTCGAGGGCGGCCAGATGCCGCTGCAGCGCCGGGTGCCGAAGGTCGGCTTCCGCTCGCGCCGCGGTCGCTATGTCGCCGAGGTCCGTCTCTCCGAACTGAAGTACGTCGAGGGCGACACCGTCGACCTCGCCGGGCTCAAGCAGGCCGGCATCGTGCCCACGCAGGCGCGTCACGCCAAGGTCATCGCCTCGGGCGAGCCCGGCGGCGCCTACACCGTGCGCGGCCTCGGGGTCACTCGCGGCGCGGTGGCGGCGATCGAGCAGGCGGGCGGCAAGGTAGAGGCTTAAATTGGCCAAGTCACCGGCAAACGCGAACGGGCTTGCGGGCCTCGGTCGGTTGACCGAGGTCCGGCAGCGTCTGGTCTTCGTGATCGTCGCGCTGGCGGTCTACCGCCTGGGTGCGCATCTGACGATTCCGGGCATCGACCAGGCCGCACTGGCCCAGATGTTCCAGCAGCAGTCCGGCACCATCCTGGACATGTTCAACATGTTCTCGGGTGGTGCCCTCAAGCGGCTGTCGATCTTCGCCCTTGGCGTCATGCCCTATATCTCCGCCTCGATCATCATGCAGCTCATGAGCATGGTGATCCCGCAGCTCGAGCAGCTGCGCAAGGAGGGTGAGCAGGGTCGGCGCCAGATCACGAAGTACACGCGTTACGGGACGCTCGCGCTGGCGACGTTCCAGGGTGTGGGCATCACGTTCGCGTTGCAGAACCAGGGTGTGGTGCTGAATCCGGGCCTGGCGTTCGTGTTCATCGGCACGGTGAC
>NZ_WNXE01000056.1:10065-13009 GCF_010993615.1 Arhodomonas sp. KWT
ACTGGTGACGGGGACGCTGTTCCTGATGTGGCTCGGTGAACAGATTACCGAGCGCGGTATCGGTAACGGCATCTCGCTGCTGATCTTCGCGGGCATCGTTGCCGGGCTGCCGCAGGCGCTCGGCGGCACGCTCGAGCTGGCAAGCACGGGTGAGCTCTCGATTCTCACGGTGCTGTTCTTCCTGGCGCTGGCGATCGCGGTGATCGCGTTCATCGTCTTCGTCGAGCGGGGTCAGCGGCGGATTACCGTGCAGTACGCGCGGCGCCAGCAGGGGCGTCGGATGTACGCGGCCCAGTCGAGCCACCTGCCGCTGAAGCTGAACATGGCCGGCGTGATCCCGCCGATCTTCGCGTCGAGCATCATCCTGTTCCCGGCGACACTGGGGCAGTGGTTCGGCCAGGGGTCGATGGGCTGGCTGCAGACCATCGGGAACATGCTCAGCCCGGGGCAGCCGCTCTACATCACCTTTTACGCGGTGGCGATCATCTTTTTCTGCTTCTTCTACACCGCGCTGGTGTTCAACGCCCGTGAGACCGCCGATAACCTCAAGCGGTCCGGTGCGTTCATCCCGGGGATCCGTCCGGGGGAGCAGACGGCCCGTTACATCGACAAGGTGATGACACGGCTCACGCTGGTCGGGGCGCTCTACATCACGGCGGTCTGCCTGATGCCGGAGTTCCTGCTGCTGTACTGGAACGTACCGTTCTACTTCGGCGGGACCTCGCTGCTGATCATCGTGGTGGTAGTGATGGACTTTATGTCCCAGGTGCAGGCGCACCTGCTCTCCCACCAGTACGAGCCGCTGATGAAGAAGGCCAATCTCAAGGCCCATGGTCGCGGTGGCGGCGGGCTGCTGGGCTAGGGCCGGATTCCGGACTCCCGTGGCCCGGACGGGCTGCGGGGGCGTTTCGTTTTTGGTACCGTTTGCCGCTTGTCGAGCGGTGATGGCTAGGATTTGCGGAGAGAGACCATGAAGGTACGCGCGTCGGTGAAGAAGATCTGCCGCAACTGCAAGGTGATCAAGCGGCGGGGTACGGTTCGCGTAATCTGCTCGGACGGCCGGCACAAGCAGCGCCAGGGCTGACCGCGGCGGTAATGAGTTGAACACTCGGTGGATTGCCCGCTATACTAGCGGGCTTTCCGCGGGCAAGGGGTATTGGGAGTAACTGCATGGCCCGTATAGCTGGCGTAAACATTCCCGCGAACAAGCACGCGTCGATCGCGCTGACGTCCATTTATGGCGTCGGGCGCACGCGGGCGCGGGCGATCTGCGAGGCGGCCGGGATCCCTGTGGATCGCCGGATCCGCGAGCTCTCCGACGAGGAGCTCGAGACGCTGCGGCAGGAGGTCGGCAAGTATGTTGTCGAGGGCGACCTGCGGCGCAGCGTGGCGATGGACATCAAACGGCTCATGGACCTGGGTTGCTACCGGGGCATCCGCCACCGGCGGGGGCTCACGGTCCGGGGGCAGCGCACGCGTACCAATGCGCGTACCCGCAAGGGTCCCCGTCGGCCGGTGACCCGTTAGGGTTCGCACAGCAGTTTAGGACTTGAGGATTCAGGACGGTCAATATGGCGAAAGCGACGAGCCGGGGACGTAAGCGCGTCAAGCGCACCGTAGTGGACGGTATCGCGCACGTGAACGCGACGTTCAACAACACAGTCATCACGATTACCGACCGGCAGGGCAACGCGCTGGCGTGGGCGAGTGCCGGGGGTAGCGGGTTTCGCGGCTCCCGCAAGAGCACGCCCTTCGCCGCGCAGGTCGCCTCCGAGCGCGCCGGCGAGGCGGCGAAGGACTATGGCCTGAAGAACCTCGAGGTCCGCGTGAAGGGCCCCGGTCCGGGGCGCGAGTCGGCGGTCCGCGCGCTGAACAACTCGGGCTACCGAATCACCAACATCTCGGACGTGACGCCCATTCCGCACAATGGTTGCCGTCCGCCGAAGAAGCGTCGCGTCTAAGGGGTAAGGTCATGGCAAGGTACACGGGACCGACATGTAAGCTGGCCCGGCGCGAGGGCACCGATCTGTCGCTGAAGAGCGGCGTGCGTCCGCTCGACAGCAAGTGCAAGCTCGATACGCCGCCCGGCCAGCACGGTCAGCGCCGTACGCGGCTGTCCGACTACGGCCTGCAGCTTCGCGAGAAGCAGAAGGTCCGCCGCATGTACGGCGTGCTGGAGAAGCAGTTCCGCAAGTACTACCGCGAGGCGGACCGGCGCAAGGGCAACACCGGTGAGAACCTGCTCCAGCTGCTGGAGTGCCGGCTCGACAACGTCGTCTATCGGATGGGCTTCGGCTCGACCCGTGCGGAGGCGCGCCAGCTGGTCGCGCACCGCGCGGTGAAGATCAACGACCGCGTGACCAACGTGGCCTCGGCCCAGGTCAAACCGGGCGATGTGGTCTCCCTCAAGGAGAAGGCCAGCAAGCAGGTGCGGGTGCAGGCGGCGCTGGAGATGGCGCAGCAGGCCGGATTCCCGCAGTGGGTCGATGTCGACACGAATCAGTGCACCGGGACCTTCAAACAGGTGCCGGACCGCTCGGACCTCTCTCAGGAGATCAACGAGCATCTGATCATCGAGTTGTACTCGAAGTAAGGTCCCGAGGCGGGCGGAACAAGCGAGAGGTCTAGCCTCATGCAGGGTCAGTTCAAGGACTATCTCAAACCGCGGGTGGTCGACGTCGAGACGCTCAGCGACCGGCGCGCGAAGGTCGCGCTGGAACCGCTGGAGCGCGGCTTCGGGCACACCCTGGGCAATGCGTTGCGCCGGGTGCTGCTGTCGTCCATGCCGGGGTACGCGGTGACGGAGGTGGAGATCGAGGGCGTTCTCCACGAGTACACCGCAATCGAGGGCGTGCACGAAGACGTCGTGGACGTCCTGCTCAACCTCAAGAAGCTCGCCGTGCGGCTGCATGCCCGCGACGAGGCGACGCTCCGGCTGTCGAAG
>NZ_WNXE01000056.1:13108-14948 GCF_010993615.1 Arhodomonas sp. KWT
GCCGGTCCGGGGACCGTCACCGCGGGTGACATCGAGGCCTCCCACGACGTGGAGGTCAAGAACCCGGACCTGGTCATCGCGACGCTGACGAAGGAGACGTCGTTCGAGGCGACGATCAAGATCGAGCGCGGCCGTGGCTACGAGCCGGCGACCGCTCGTGAGCGCGATGAGGAGCGCACGATCGGCCGGCTGCAGCTCGACGCGACCTACAGCCCGGTCCTCAGGGTCGCCTATAACGTCGAGAGCGCCCGTGTCGAGCAGCGTACCGATCTGGACAAGCTCGTCATGGACATCGAGACCAACGGCGTTCTCGAGCCGGAGGAGGCGGTGCGCTTCGCGGCGGGCCTGCTGCGTGACCAGCTCGCGGTGTTCGTCGATCTCGAGGGGGGCGAGGACAGCGCCGAACCTGAGCGTGAGGAGCCGGAGGTGGATCCGGTGCTCCTGCGCCCGATCGACGACCTGGAGCTCACGGTGCGGTCGGCTAACTGCCTCAAGGCCGAGAGCATTCACTACGTCGGCGATCTGGTCCAGAAGACCGAGGTGGAACTGCTCAAGACGCCGAATCTCGGCAAGAAGTCGCTCAACGAGATCAAGGAAGTCCTCGCGCAGCACGGGCTGCAGCTCGGCATGCGCCTGGACAACTGGCCGCCGGCCGGGTTCGACGACGCGAACCGCGCGCTCGGCTGAGCACCGCAGGATTGAAGGAAGACAGACATGCGTCATCGTAAATCCGGACGAAAGTTCAATCGCAACAGCAGCCATCGTCGCGCGATGTTCCGTAATATGGCGGCGTCGCTGTTCCATCACGAGGCGATCCGCACCACGCTGCCCAAGGCGAAGGAGCTTCGAGGGGTGGCAGAGCCGCTGATCACCCTCGCGAAGGAGGACTCGGTGGCGAATCGTCGTCTCGCGTTCTCGCGGTTGCGTGACAAACAGGCGGTGGACAAGCTCTTCAGTGAGCTCGGTCCGCGCTACCAGCAGCGCCCCGGTGGCTACCTGCGGGTGCTGAAGGCCGGTTTCCGGGCCGGCGACAATGCGCCCATGGCGCTTGTCGAGCTGGTGGACCGTCCCGTTGACCTCGAGGCGGAGGCCGACGAGGCGGACGAGGACTAAGACGGTGGGCCGTTCAGGCCGATCGGACCGGACGAGCGCATCGCGCCGTCCGGTTTTTTTATGGGCGAATGCCACGGGGTGACGGCCATGATCCTTTTGTATACGGATTTCGGGCTGGAGGGCCCCTATGTCGGACTGCTACACCGGGTGATAGCCGGCCGCGTCGCGGCGACCCCGATCGTTGACCTGATGCACGACGCGCCTCGTTTCCGGCCGCGGGAGGCGGGTCTCCTGCTGGACGCACTGGCGCCCGGGCTGCCAAGGCGCTGCATTGTCGTGGCGGTCGTCGACCCGGGTGTCGGGAGCAGCCGCGAGGCGCTGGTCGCGCGGGTCGCGGACCGGTGGTACGTCGGCCCGGACAATGGCCTGCTGGCGCCACTGCTCCGGGGCGACGACGCGCGGGCGTGGCGGCTGCCGGCGGTAGGCGGCGCGTCGCCGAGTTTTCATGGACGGGACGTGTTCGCGCCTGCCGCGGCGAGCCTTGCCGTGGGGCGTTTTCCCGCCGGAGTGCGGGCGGTGGACGACTGGGTCGACCGTGATGGGCCTGCCGGGGAGGACCGGGTGGTCTACATCGACGGCTTCGGCAATGCGATGACCGGGCGCCGCGCCGACAGCATTCCGCCGGGTAGGGCGCCGGTTCTTGCGGGGCAGGCACTGCCCCGGGCGCGGACGTTCTCGGACCGTGAGGTGGGCGAGGCGTTCTGGTACGAGAACGCATTCGGGCTGA
>NZ_WNXE01000056.1:15047-17579 GCF_010993615.1 Arhodomonas sp. KWT
TCGAGATTGCGGTCAACCAGGGCAGCGCGGCGGCAGCGCTGGGGCTGGCCGTGGGTGACCCGGTGACGTTCGCCGCGGAATAGCGGCAGGAGGCAAGCGATGCGGATCAAGGTGGATATTGACGTCACGCCGGAGGAGGCCAGGCGTTTCTTCGGCCTGCCCGACGTCTCCCCGCTCCACGAGGAGGTGGTGGAGTCGGTGCGCAAGCGCATGCACGAGGGCTGGGAGGGGTACGACCCGGCAAGCATGCTGCGGGCCTGGTCGCAGTCGGAATTCCCCGGGCTCGAGCCCTTCCAGCGCGCGTTCTGGGAGGCGCTGCGCGACGCCGGCGGAGGGGGCCGCAAGGGCGACTAGCGGCGCGGGTACGGCGCATCTGGTACAATGCGTGCCCGATCGTACGGCGGTACCCGCCGTTGGCCTCATTTCCCCAGGCAATCTAGGAGATCCTCCATGAAAGCACCTGTACGCGTTGCGGTGACCGGTGCCGCCGGGCAGATCGGCTACAGCCTGCTGTTCCGTATCGCCGCCGGCGATATGCTCGGCCCGGATCAGCCGGTCATCCTCCAGTTGCTCGAGATTACGCCGGCGCTCGATGCGCTCAACGGCGTCGCCATGGAGCTGGAGGACTGCGCGTTCCCGCTGGTCGCAGGCATCACCATGAGCGACAAGGGCGAGGAGGCGTTCAAGGACGCCGACTATGCGCTGCTCGTTGGTGCCAAGCCGCGCGGCCCGGGCATGGAGCGCAAGGACCTGCTCGAGGCGAATGCCTCCATCTTCTCGGCCCAGGGCAAGGCGCTGAACGACGTTGCCAGCCGCGACGTGCGCGTGCTCGTGGTCGGCAATCCGGCGAACACCAACGCCCTCATCGCGCAGCGCAACGCGCCGGACCTCGATCCGGGCCGCTTCACCGCGATGATGCGCCTCGACCACAACCGTGCGCTGGCGCAGCTTGCCAACCGCACCGGCTGCCACACCACCGACATCCGTAACATGGTGGTCTGGGGCAATCACTCGGCGACCCAGTATCCGGACATCAACCACGCCAGCGTCTCCGGCCAGCCGGCGCGGGACCTGGTCGAGCAGCAGTGGCTTGTGGACGAGTTCATCCCGACGGTGCAGCAGCGCGGCGCCGCGATCATCAAGGCGCGCGGTCAGTCCAGTGCGGCCTCGGCGGCGAGTGCGGCGATTGACCACATGCGGGACTGGACGCTCGGCACGCCGGAGGGCGACTGGGTCAGCATGGCGATCCCGTCGGACGGCAGCTACGGCATTGCGGAGGGCATCATCTATTCCTTCCCGTGCCGCGTGAGCAATGGCCAGTACAGCATCGTCCAGGGGCTCGACATCGACGACTTCTCCCGGGAGCGCATGGCAGCGACCGAGCAGGAGCTCGTCGAGGAGCGCGACGCCGTCGCCCATCTGCTGCCCTGAGGCAGCGGCCGACGAGCCAGCATCGACAGGGGCGCCCGCACGGCGCCCCTGTTTTTTTGTGCGGACGTCGGCATCGGCGCACCTTCGCTCCCTTTGCTATCCTTGCCGCCCAGTTGCCCACACCGGCCCTTCTGAGGAAAACGACCCATGCACTCATCGGTGACCGTCATCGATCATCCCCTGGTGCAGCACAAGCTCACCGTTCTGCGCGACCGCGACACCTCCACCGCGAAATTCCGCGACGTCCTCCGCGAGCTCTCGACACTGCTCGCCTACGAGGTCACCCGTGACCTCCCGCTGACCACCCGATCGGTGGATACGCCGCTGGCGCACATGGCGGAGGCCCCGACCCTCGAGGGCAAGAAGCTCTGCTTCGTGTCCATCCTGCGCGCCGGAAACGGCCTGCTGGAGGGAATGCTCGAGCTCATCCCCACCGCACGGGTGGGTCACGTCGGGCTCTACCGCGATCACAAGACCCTTCAGCCGGTGGAGTACTATTACAAGATGCCCGCCGCCATCGATGAACGGCGCATCGTGGTCGTCGATCCGATGCTCGCCACCGGCCACTCGGCGGCCGCGGCGGTGTCACGGATCAAGCAGGACGGCGCCCGGGACATCCGCTTCCTGTGTCTGGTGGCCTCGCCGGAGGGGGTGGCGACTTTCCAGGAGACGCATCCGGACGTCCCCGTCTACACGGCAGTGGTCGACGAAGGCCTCAATGAGAAGGCCTATATCGTCCCCGGCCTGGGGGACGCCGGGGACCGCATGTACGGGACGAAATAGGCGCGCGGCGCGGCCGTCGCCGCCGGAGGAGGACCCACCCATGAAGCTCTACACCTCGCCCACCTCGCCCTACGCCCGTCTGGTGCGGACGGTGCTGCTGGAGAAGCAGCTGGACTCGCGGGTCACCCCGGTATGGGTGAACCCGTGGGAGAGCCCGGAGGCGCTGCTGGCGGTCTCGCCGTTCTCGCGGGTCCCGGTACTGGAGGATGAGGAGGGTGTCTGCCTCACCGAGAGCGCGATCATCGCGCTCTACCTGGAGCGCCGCTTCCCGGAGCCGCGCCTGATGCCTCTCGACCGTGTCGAGGAGGTCCATCGCAA
>NZ_WNXE01000570.1:0-1042 GCF_010993615.1 Arhodomonas sp. KWT
CCCGGAATCACCGCCCTGACCGTGTCCCTGCGTCGCGTGCCACTGCGCCTGCAGCGCTTTCAGCGCCTCGTCGAGCTGGGTGAAGCACACCTCGAAGCAGGCCTCGCCACGACCATAGGGATCCTCGATTACCGCCCGCGGCGGATTCGCCCACAATCCGATGAGCGCGGCCTGTCCATCCGCGGACCGCACCCGGCGGCGCAGCGCACGGAGCTGGCCGGGCTCCATGCACAACACCAGATCGCCGGCCCCGATGACGATCTGGAACGGCTGCACCGAGCGGTGGCGCTCCAGGGCCACGCCGCGGCGCCGCGCCACCAGCTGCGCCGTGGCATCCGCGGGCACGCCGCCGGTGGTGACCAGGCCGAAGGATACCGAGGGCATCCCCAGGGACAGCGCACGCGTCTGTGCGTACGGACTGCGGCAGACGTTTCCGGCACACACCACCACCAGACGTTCGACACGTCGCCAGTCGACGACAGGAGGCCGCCGCTCGTACCAGAGCGCGGCGGCACGGTTATTCAGGCGCCTGAACCGCCCGCGCAGGGCGGCGGCTGTGCGCGACAATGGCCGGGTCATCCGGGGGCCCTCCCTGGGATCAGTGGGTGGACAGGCTGTGGCGCAGCAGCAGCCGGTCCTTCAGCGTCTCGATATAGGAGCAGTACTGGAGCGCGTCGGCCACGTTGCCCGGCAACGCGAACCGGCCCACGGCGAAACGTGCGTCCGCGCTGCCGCCCTGCTCCGCGTACCCCGGCTCGGCGGTCACCGCCCCGGCAAAGGCATTCGCCGCCAGCAGGCGGCGCTCGCGCTGCCCGAAATCCCGCGTGCGCCCGGTCGGATAGCACATCACCGGTAACGGCGCGCGGAGCTCGGTGGTCAGACGTGACCACGAGCCGAGGATCTCGCCACGCACCTCGTTCTCCGAGAGCCGGGAAAGCACCCGGTGGGTGCGCCCGTGAGGGCCGAAACGTACGCCGCCGCCGGCCTCGGCCTCCCGCGCCTGGGACCAGGTGAGCGGCCGGTATCCCGCCGGCGGCGAGGC
>NZ_WNXE01000571.1:0-1041 GCF_010993615.1 Arhodomonas sp. KWT
AAGGTCTCCGCGGTGGAGCGGGAGCGCTGGTGCGTGGAGGCGCCGGCGCGGGTGTTCGAGAGCCAGGAGGCGCTGCTCGAGGCGTTCTCCCGCGACCAGCTCAACGAGGACATGGTGGCGGTGGTGCGTTTCCAGGGGCCGGGCGCCAATGGCATGCCCGAGCTGCACAAGCTCACGCCGCAGCTCGGCGTGCTCCAGGACCGCGGTTACCGCGTGGCACTGGTGACCGATGGGCGCATGTCCGGCGCCTCCGGCCGCGTGCCGGCGGCGATCCACCTCACGCCGGAGTCCACGGCCGGCGGCGCACTCGCGCGGGTGCGCGACGGCGACCGCATCCGCCTCGATGCCGGCGCCGGGACCCTGGAGGCCCTGGTCGATGCCGACGAGTGGGCCGCGCGGTCGCCGGCGGCGGCGCCGGATGCCGGCAGCCGCGGCATGGGTCGCGAGCTCTTCCAGATCTTCCGCGCCAACGCCACGCCGGCGGAGGCCGGCGCGCGGGTGTTCGATCTCGATGGCGCGGCCCAGCACGGAGGTGGCTGAGATGACGGGAATGGACGGGATTGTCTCCCGGGTGAACGTGATCCCGGTGCTCGCCGTGGACGATGCCGACTCGGCGGTGGAGACGGTACGCGCCCTGGTGGCGGGCGGCCTGCCGGTGGTGGAGATCACCCTGCGCACGCCGGCGGCACCCGCGGCGATCCGGGCGGCGGCGGACGTGCCCGGCGCGGTGGTCGGGGCGGGGACCGTATTGAACGCCGCCGACCTCCAGGGGGCCGTCGATGCCGGGGCGGCGTTCGTCGTCAGCCCCGGTGCCACGCCGTCGCTGCTGACGGCCGCGCGCCACAGTGGTGTGCCGTTCATGCCGGGCGTCGCCACGCCCTCGGAGGTGCAGGGGGCGCTCGAGGCGGGGTTCACCCACCTGAAGTTCTTCCCCGCCGGGGTGGCGGGGGGGATCGCCATGCTGCGCGCACTCGCGGGCCCCTTCGCCGACGTGCGTTTCTGCCCCACGGGCGGGATCGATCCCGCCTCCGCGCCGGACTA
>NZ_WNXE01000572.1:0-1036 GCF_010993615.1 Arhodomonas sp. KWT
TTCTCGTCCTTGGGCGCGAAGGTAAAGCCGTTCTGGGTCTGGAGCAGGGCGATACCCTGCTGGTCCGCCGCCTCCTGGATCTCGCGAAAGGCCTGCTGGTGGCGCTGACCCATCTCCTGCTGCAGCTCGCGCATGCGGCGCTGGAACTCGTCGCTCTCGAACGCGGCCGGCAACGCGGTGCGCAGTTCCTGGACCAGGTCCTCGATGACCTTGCACAGGCGGCGGCCGTCGCCGGGGGGCAGTCGGATCAGACGCGGCCGGTTGCCGGTATTGAAGTCGTGGACGAGGCACCAGTCGGGCGGCGTGGCCTCGCCGGAGGCCCGCTCGTGCAGGAACTGCGAGACGACCTCGTGCTTGCCGACGCCGCCGGGACCGAGCACGAACAGGTTGAAGCCGTTGTTGCGCACGCCGGTGCCGAGCCTGAGCGCCTCGATGGCCCGGTCCTGGCCGATGATGGTGCCTGCGCCCCGGAGCTCGTCGGTGGTGTCGAAATCCAGCGCCGCGGGGTCGCAGCGCTGGTACACCTGGTCGGCGGTGAGTGGAGTTATGGTCATGCGGCGGTTCCCTCGCGTGATGCGATACCGGTAACTGTCGCCACCCTGTCTAGCGCGCCTCCGGACCGGTGTCCAGTCCGGCCCCGGGGCGCTCAGCGATTCATACGGGCGAGGGCGCGCAGCAGGGTGTCATTCTGCTCCGGCGTGCCGACGGTGATACGCAGGCTCTCGCGCAGCCGTGGCTGGTCGAAGTAGCGCACGAAGATCCCCTGGTCGCGCAGATAGCGGTACACGGCCGAGGCACCGCCGGCGAACCCCTCGGGCACCCGTGCCAGGAGGAAGTTCGACTCGCTCGCCGCGCAGCTCAGTCCCAGCCCCTCCAGCCGTGAGGCGAGGCGCGCGCGTTCGCCGCGGACCGCCTCCCAGGTGGAGGTGGCATATGCCTGGTCCTCCAGGGCCGCGACCGCGAGGCGCTCCGCCACGGCGTCCACACTGTAGCTGTCCCGGGTCTTGGCGGCGATGGGCTCGATCAGCCCGGGCGC
>NZ_WNXE01000573.1:0-1036 GCF_010993615.1 Arhodomonas sp. KWT
CGGCGACCAGTTCGCGGTGATGCTCGAGACGGCGCCCGGTACCGACGGCGTCGCGGTCATCGCCCAGAGCATCATCCAGTGCTTCGACGAGCCGATCCGGCTGTCCAGCGGTGAGCAGGTGCTCCTCGGGGTGAGCGTGGGCATCAGCATCTTCCCGGACGACCGGGTGGACGACGCCGGTACGCTCATCAGCAACGCCGATGCGGCCCTGCACCAGGCCAAGAACGAGGGGCGTCAGACCTACCGCTTCTACGCGGCACACCTGACCCGGAGCGCCCAGCGCCGGCTCGGCCTGCGCAGCGAGCTGCGCCGGGCCATCGACGAGCACGAGCTCGTTCTCCACTACCAGCCCATCGCCCGGGCGCGGGACGGTCGGGTGGTGGGCGCGGAGGCGCTGGTGCGATGGCATCATCCCAACGAGGGCCTGCTCGGGCCGGAGCAGTTCATACCGCTCGCGGAGGAGGCGGGACTGATCGAGTCGCTGGGCGACTGGGTACTCGACCACGCCTGCGGCCAGGCTGCGCGCTGGAACAGCGAGGGCCCGGCGCCGTTGTGGGTGTCGGTGAACCTTTCCGCCCATCAGGTTCACGCCAGCGGTATCGAACGTCGGGTGGGCGCCGCGCTCGCCGCATCGGGGCTGCCGCCGGACCGGCTGCACCTGGAGATCACCGAGACGGTACTGATGGGGTCGGGGGATGCGGTGAGCGCCACGCTCCAGCGGCTCAAGCGCCTGGGCGTTCACCTCTCACTGGACGACTTCGGTACCGGCTACTCGTCGCTCGCCTATCTCAAGCGCTTCGCCGTGGATACGCTCAAGGTCGACCGCGCCTTCGTTCAGGATCTGGAGCGCGATGACGACGATGCGCAGATCGTTTCGACGATCGCGGCCATGGCCCATAATCTCGGTCTGGAGGTAATCGCCGAGGGCGTGGAGACGCCCGGTCAGGCGGAGCACCTGTGCCGCCTGGGCTGCGATTACCTCCAGGGGTTCCTGCTTGCGAGACCGGCGCCCGCGGACGTGTTCGCGCAACGGCTG